>CANCMG010000011.1 GCA_947378965.1 Alcaligenaceae bacterium
AGCTTAACGGGTTGGAACAAGCCTACACTTAACATTCAATGCACGGGGCGTGGCAGCTATCAACGTACACGCTTGAACAAATTCGGCTTTCCGCGTGGCTACCTGATGCGTACAAAGAGCGTAAAAGGGTTTCAAACGGGCGACCTGGTTAAGGCGGTAGTCACGAAGGGTAAGAAAGTTGGTGCTTATGCTGGTCGGGTAGCGATTCGCGCCAGTGGGAGTTTTAATATTCAAACAAGTACAGGTTTAGTTCAAGGTATTAGCTATAAGTGCTGCACAGTCGTGCAACGCGCCGATGGCTATGGTTATCAACAGGTGGCAAAAATGGACGCAACAGGTACGTCACCAAAGCCAGGAACGCTCGCGCGTTCCGCGCTCTATCTCCCCAGCCTGAACGCCGAGGTTTCACGCGCAAAATGATGAAAAACGGATTAGTTCAATGACATGTCGGGCATACCTTGCGGCTTTACTCTGTGGCCTCACGCTGCTCGTGGCGTCGAGTGCCTGGGGGCAAACCAAGTCTGTGTTCGTCTTAGGCACCGAGCGTGGCCCAGGCGCCGAGGCGCTGCGCGACGGCCTACGAGATGCTCTGAAGGCCGTTGGCTTTGTCGAAGGGCGCAACCTCAAAATGGTGTCTGAAACGGTCGTAGACGACGAACAGCGGCTCAATCAGCAAGCCTTGAACTTGGTTTTAGGTCGCCCCGATGTCTTGGTTGCATTGTCAATCCCTGCCGCGCAGGCACTGATCAGGCACACCAAGCAAATGCCAATTGTGTTTGCGGGCGTCACCGACCCCGTGGAGGCCGAGTTGGTGCCTAGCTGGTCAGCGTCAGGCACGAACGTCACCGGCGTGTCGGATTTACTGACCATGGCTCGCCGGGTTCAGTTGATTCGGCAGTTTGTACCGCAGGCTCGGCGCGTGGGTGTGGTGTACAACCCGGCCGACGCGGCTTCGGTTGTTGTCATTCGCGATTTTCAAGAGCAACTCACTAAGTCTGGGCTGCTGATGGTTGAAGTGGCGGCCCAGCGCGCGGTAGACGTCGCTGCTGCAAGCCGTAGTTTGATCGGAAAGGTCGATGTGCTGCATACGTTTTGGGATTCGCATACGCAAGCGGCCTACCCGGGCTTAGTGAAAGTTGCCAACGACGCCAAGATGGCCTTACTGGCTGCCGATAGCGCCAGCGTGCAGGCAGGGGCGTTGGCGGCCTTGGTCGTGTCTGAGCGAGACGTGGGGGCGGCGGCAGGCCGCCAAGTGATCAGGATATTGCGTGGCGCCAAGCCTGGGGCGATTGCCCCAGAGGTCATTAGCCGGCCCCAGATCCAACTCAACCTGGCGGCCGCAAAAAAGCAAGGGGTTAGCTTGTCTGAAACCTTGCTCAAAAACTCGACTGTGATTGTCAAACCCTAGTCGCCGCAAAAAACAAGGGGACAGCCTGTCTGAGACTGTGCTCAAACACTCGACTGTGATTGTCAAACCGTGATTGGCGGCGCTTGAGCTTTGTAAGCGATAATGTGACAAATAGGCTAGGATTTCAGGTCCTTGATCGTCTAGCCAACCTACTGAATAAGCCGCTTTCATCATGATCGATCTTGGTATCAACATTGACCACGTCGCGACTCTGCGACAACAGCGCCATACGGCCTACCCCGACCCCATTGCCGCTGCGTTGTTAGCAGAAGAGGCCGGGGCTGATCTGATCACCCTGCATCTGCGCGAAGATCGTCGCCATATCCAAGATGCTGACGTCTTTGCCCTGCGACCTCAATTGCGCACCCGCATGAATCTTGAGTGCGCGATTACTGCCGAAATGTTGCAAATTGCCTGCAAGGTCGTGCCGCAAGATGTGTGCCTTGTCCCTGAAAAACGTGCTGAGTTGACCACTGAGGGCGGCCTCGAGGTCGCCGGTGCATTCGAAGTGGTGGATGCTGCGGTCAAACAACTGCAAGGCAGTGGCATTCGCGTTTCACTCTTTATTGACCCAGAGGCGGTACAGATTCGTGCCGCGGCCGATACTGGTGCGACGGTGATCGAACTGCACACGGGTGCTTACGCAGAAGCACCCTCAGAGGCCATTGCTGCGCTCGAACTTCAGCGACTCGAACAGGCCATTCGTGTGGCAGTGGGCCTCGGGTTACGCGTCAATGCCGGACATGGTCTGCACTTTGGTAATGTGGCTCCGGTTGCGGCGCTCGACGGGATTGCAGAACTCAATATTGGTCACGCGATCGTGGCGCAGGCGATTTTTGATGGCTGGCAAAATACCATCCGTAAGATGAAGGCCGCCATGATCACGGCAAGGCTCAATGCCCAGCGCGGTGTATTGCTAGATTCTCGTAAACATTAACCGAGCAAGCCACTGTGAGCGCGATTGCTGGCATCGGAACTGACCTCGTCAAAATGGATCGTATCGACCGGGCGTGGCAGCGCCACCCAGAACGTTTTCCCGAAAAAATATTAGGTGCCGATGAGTTGCGTGTGTTTCGCGCAAGAGCAGCACGCGACCGCGCTCGGGGTGTGCGCTATCTGGCCACGCGGTTTGCAGCGAAAGAAGCCTTTTCAAAGGCAATAGGGTTGGGTATGCGTATGCCAATGTGGTGGACTCGCATGCAGACCTTAAACGCCTCAGGTGGTCGACCGCGCGTCGTACTGTCAGAGCCGTTAGCCCAATGGTATGCCGAGCGTTACGGCGCGGCGCATGTTTCGCTCACTGACGAGTCTGAGTACGGTGCCGCCTATGTCGTTGTTGAATCTTTACCTACCCCTTTGTGATCTGAACTAACGAGATATTTTGTGAAAGCAAACAAAAAGATGCCAACGCTCGCACGTGGCCCGTTGATGGTCGATGTCGCTGGCCACACACTCACCGCAAACGAAAAAAAGAGACTTCAACATCCGTTGGTGGGTGGGGTGATTTTGTTTGCCCGCAATTTTGAAAATCGCGCGCAACTCGTCGAGTTGACGCGCAGTATTCACCGGTTACGTACACCTCAGCTCTTGATTGCCGTTGATCACGAAGGCGGTCGCGTGCAGCGGTTTCGCTCTGACGGCTTCACGTCACTGCCGACAATGCGGTGTTTGGGCGAGCGCTGGATGCAAGACCCCTTGCAGGCGATGCGCATGGCGACCGAGGTCGGCTACGTGTTGGGCGCCGAGTTGCGAGCGTGCGATGTTGACTTAAGTTTTACGCCAGTCCTTGACCTTGATTATGGCGTAAGTTCGGTGATCGGCGATCGTTCGTTTCACCGCGATCCGCGCGTGGTCGCGATGTTGGCGCGCGCGCTCGCGCAAGGCTTGAAGCTGGCCGGAATGGCCGCTTGCGGAAAACACTTTCCGGGTCACGGTGCGGTGAAGGCAGATTCACACCACGCCATCCCTCGCGACCCACGTTCGTTGACGCGCATTCTTCAAGAAGACGCTGCACCGTACCAGTGGCTAGGGGATCAGGTGATCGCGTCGGTCATGCCTGCGCATGTGATTTATTCAAAGGTTGATACAAAGCCAGCGGGTTTTTCGGCTAAGTGGATCCAGGATGTTTTGCGCGGTAAGTTGCGCTATGACGGGGTGGTGTTTTCTGACGATCTCACAATGGAGGCGGCCGCGGTCGCGGGCGATATTTTGGCGCGTGCGCAGGCCGCACTGCAAGCGGGTTGCGATATGGCGTTGGTCTGTAATCGTCCTGATTTGGCCGATGAATTGTTGGTACGTTTATCGCACCAGTCTGACTCAGCCTCGCTGGCGCGTATCGACCGTTTAATGCCCGCCGGGCACGCGCCCGATTGGCAAGCGTTGCAGCAACAACTAGCCTACCTTAAGGCGCTTGAATCTGTACGTGAACTCAATGAGCGAAGCTGAAGCTCCTGATTTTGATATCAAAGAGTTTCTTGCACGCCTACCGCACTTGCCAGGCGTGTACCGGCATATCGATGTGTCGGGCGAAGTGCTTTACGTGGGTAAAGCGCGCGACTTAAAAAAGCGTGTCTCATCTTATTTTCAAAAAACAGCCTCAAGCCCGCGTATTGGGCACATGGTGGCGCGTGTTGTCAAAATCGAAGTGACCGTTACGCGCTCAGAGGCTGAAGCTCTGATCCTTGAAAACAATCTGATCAAAAGTCTGCGACCACGCTACAACATCTTATTTCGCGACGATAAGTCTTATCCCTATTTGATGCTGTCGGCGCACGCGGCACCGCGCATCGCGTATTACCGCGGGTCGACACAAAAGAAAGGCCAATTTTTTGGGCCATATCCTAGTGCTTGGGCGGTGCGAGACACGCTTCAGATTTTGCAAAAAGTATTTCGCCTGCGCACCTGCGAAGACTCAGTGTTTTCAAATCGCTCGCGGCCGTGCCTGTTGCATCAAATTGGGCGCTGTTCGGCGCCTTGTGTGAATGAAATCACGCCCGAGGCTTATCAACAAGATGCCGAGCGTGCCGCACGATTTTTAAACGGCGAAACGCAGCAGATCATGGGTGATATCGAAGCCCGTATGCTGAGTGCCTCGCAAGCCCTTGAGTTTGAGCAGGCCGCCTTATTGCGAGATCAAATGGGGGCCTTGGCCAAGGTCTTGCATCAGCAAACTATGGAGGACACCGATCAAAGCGATACCGACATCATTGTCGTGGCGCAAGCGGGCGGGCGAGTGTGTGTGAACTTGGCGATGGTGCGCGGCGGCAGGCATTTAGGCGATCGCGCATTTTTTCCGACGCACACCGATGGGGATTCTCCCTCGCAGGTGCTTGAGGTTTTTATTGCTCAGCATTATATAGATCACCCTTTACCAGCGGCTGTCGTCGGCTCGCACGCTTTGCCCGACCCCGAGTTAATCGATTTGTTAGCTGAGTCGCGCGCCACCAAGTCACGGTTTATCAGTCGACCGCAAGGGGTGCGACGCGCCTGGCTTGAGCAGGCCACGCGCAACGCCGAGATGGCGTTGGCCAATGCCTTGTCAGAGTCAGGGGCCCGCAGTGCGCGTACGCTCGCGTTGGCCGAGGCGCTTGAGCTCGACACCGACCCTGTTGTGCTTGAGGCGTTGCACATTGAGTGCTTTGATATCAGTCACACAGCGGGTGAGGCCACCCAGGCTTCGTGCGTAGTATTTGCCCACCATGCGATGCAACCCTCACTGTATCGTCGCTATAACATTGCGGGGATTACACCTGGTGACGACTACGCGGCGATGCGACAGGTGCTGACGCGCCGTTTTGGCAAAGTTGCTGATGGCGAGGCAGTCATGCCAGGTTTAGTCTTGATTGATGGTGGCAAGGGTCAGGTCGAGATTGCCAGGCAAGTGTTCGTTGAACTGGGCCTGAGTATCGACGTATTAGTGGGCGTTGCTAAAGGCGATCATCGCAAGGTGGGGCTTGAAACGTTGATTTTTGCAGATGGCCGCGCCTCGCAAGCGCTTGGTCAAGAGTCTGCTGCTCTGATGTTGATTGCTCAGATTCGCGATGAGGCGCATCGCTTTGCCATCACGGGGATGCGAGCCAAACGAGCAAAAGCGCGTAACGTTTCACGCCTTGAAGATATTGACGGGATTGGCGCTAAACGCCGTCAGCGCTTGTTGGCACGCTTTGGTGGCTTTAGTGGCGTGGCAAACGCCAGTATTGAAGACCTTGCTTCGGTTGAGGGGATTTCTCCTGAACTGGCCGAGCGACTGTATTTTGCTCTACGGTAAAACTTGTTTGTTGTGCCAGCGGTGAAACATATTTGTCATGAGTAAGTGAGGTAGCATAGCGTCATGCCTTTTAATATTCCTATTTTTCTCACATGGCTGCGAATCGCCATGATTCCGATGGTGATCGGGTTGTTTTATCTTCCTGACACCTGGATGACCTTACCCGTGCGCGACGCTTGGGCGGCGGGTGCTTTTATTTTGGCGGCGCTCACCGATTGGTTTGATGGATGGCTGGCTCGCCGTTGGAACCAAACCTCTGCCTTTGGCGCATTTTTGGATCCCGTTGCCGACAAACTCATGGTGTCGGCGGCCTTGCTTGCGTTATTGAATCTGGATCGCGTTGATGTCATGATCGCTTTAATTATCATCGGCCGCGAAATCACGATTTCAGCACTGCGTGAATGGATGGCGCAATTGGGTGCCAGTGCCAGCGTCGCTGTGCATTGGTTGGGTAAGTTCAAAACTGCCTCGCAGATGATCGCGATCCCCTGCTTGCTTTATCATGCCGACCTCTTTGGCATCCCCGTGGCGAGAGTCGGTTCGGTGTTAATCGTGGTCGCTGCTATTTTGACGGTCTGGTCGATGCTGTACTACTTGCGCCGCGCCTGGCCTGTTATTCTCGAAAAAACAACCTAGCTCGAAGCTAAAGGGGCTATCCCTCTATTTCAGTCTGACTCGAAGCTCAAGGGGCTATCCCTTTATTTCAGTCTGACGATCAGCGGGGCATTGCTCTCTGACAAATAACGAGACTAAATCATATCTTTAACGCCTTGGTATCAGACACTCTGTTGTCAGTGAGCTGAGTCGAGCCTCAGATATGCGCAAGCGTTGCAGGGGAATTTTTTAAAAGGACCTTCGGTGTTGCGCGCAAAGTCCGCGTTGTTTGGTGTGAATTTGATCTAGATCAATACGCCATCGCTTGCTAGAAATTACGATTCAGGCATGAAGCCCAGATCGAGTTCTAGTTCGCAAACAGCCACTCATTCGCAAACAGCCACCCATTCGCAAGCGGCCAACGATTCACAGACCACGACTCACGCGGTTGGCAGTCAGTCAGTCGCACAGCGCCGCCGAGGCTTAGTACGTTTGGGGTTGGCCTGGCTTGCCATGATGCAAGTGATGATGTTTGCCTTACCAGGCTACCTTCGGCCTGAGGCGGGCGGCCAAGACAGCCTTGAAGTGCTCGACTGGGCCATCTTCTTAATGAACTGGGCCAGTCTGACGCTTACGATCCCGGTCATCTTGTATTCGGCCTGGCCGATTTGGCTGGGATGCGCCCGTGCGTGGTCAGCGCGCCAAATCACAATGGACGTACCCGTTGGCATCAGTATGCTTGCGGCGTTTATCCCTAGCGTGATGGCGACCTTTAAGGGCGCGGGCGAAGTCTATTTTGACTCAATCACCATGTTTGTTGCGTTTTTGCTGACTGCACGTTACATCGAGCAACGCGCCAGCTTGGTTGACTCTGTCGCGTTTAGCCAGACAAGCGTACCGGCTGCCGGCGTCCACTCAGGTCTGCGCGTCTCAGCCCCCGCGAACTTGGCGAGCTTCAGTCTGCCCTTGATGGCTCAGGCTAATCGTGTGGCGACCTTGTTTGTGCTGATCCAGCTCACGGTGGCGGCTGTGATAGGTGCCGTTTGGTGGGTGATCGCACCGACACAGGCGTGGTCTGTCTTGGTGTCGTTGCTCGTGATGAGTTGCCCTTGCGCGCTGTCTTTAGCTGCGCCGGTATCGCTGGCTGCGCTGCAAGTGAATCTGGCGCTTGCTGAGCCTTCGCCTGCAAACCAGCAAGAGGCGTTGCTTGAGCGCACCGTCCGCATGACGCGCCAAAATCTCTATGGTGCCTTGGCTTGGCACGTCTTGACCATGCCTTTGGCTGCCATGGGTTGGGTCACACCTTGGTTGGCTGCGCTGTCGATGTTGCTGTCCTCGGTAGCCGTGCTGCTCAATGCCTGGCGGCTATATCGACCCAGACGAGCTGGGCTCAGTCGTGCGGTCGGTGTGTTGACACAAAAACAACACCTTCAGGCCTAGCGCAACCATATGGAAATTCTCTATCTTCTGTTGCCTTTGTCGTTGGCCATCGTTGCCATGATTGGCGCGGTGTTGTGGTGGGCAGTTTTTTCAGGGCAATACGACGACGCAGAACAGGCTGGTCTATCTATTTTGCACGACGACGATCACACGGTTAGTTGATCCTTATCGAAGGTTTAGTTGATCCATATCAAAGCTGACTTCTGCTGCGCTTGGCATGATGTCTGCATCACGATTCATGAGAGACAAGGTGCCAACCATGACAAGCACTTCGGCAGTCAAAACAGAAATATTTAACTATGGTGTGGTCAGGCAATTTGCCGTGATGACGGTTGTTTGGGGTGTCGTGGGGATGTTGGTTGGGGTGGTGTTAGCAGCGCAGCTGATGTGGCCGCAACTGAACTTCGATATACCGTGGCTCACTTACGGACGCTTGCGCCCCTTACACACCAATGCGGTGATCTTTGCCTTTGGCGGCAGTGCGCTCTTTGCTGCCTCGTATTACGTGGTGCAACGCACTTGTCAGGCGCGTTTGTTCTGCGCATCGCTCGCAGCCTTTACGTTCTGGGGCTGGCAGTTGGTGATCGTCGCAGCAGCCGTGACCCTGCCCTTGGGGATCACCACCAGTAAAGAATACGCCGAGCTTGAATGGCCAATCGATATCTTAATTACGCTTGTGTGGGTTGCCTACGCAGTGGTGTTTTTTGGCACCATCGTCAAGCGTAAGGTCAAGCATATCTATGTCGCCAATTGGTTTTTTGGTTCATATATTTTGACGATTGCGATTCTGCATATCGTCAACAACATCGAAATGCCGGTCTCGCTCTGGAAATCGTATTCTGCTTACGCCGGGGTGCAAGACGCGATGGTGCAGTGGTGGTATGGACATAACGCGGTGGGGTTCTTCTTAACCACCAGCTTTCTGGGCATGATGTATTACTTTGTACCCAAGCAGGCTGAGCGGCCCATTTATTCGTATCGCTTGTCGATCGTGCACTTTTGGGCTCTGGCCTTCACGTATATGTGGGCCGGCCCGCATCACCTTTTGTATACGTCGCTACCCGACTGGACTCAATCCTTAGGCATGGTGTTTTCGTTGATTCTGTTAGCGCCGTCTTGGGGTGGCATGATTAACGGCATCATGACGCTCTCTGGTGCCTGGTACAAATTGCGCACCGATCCAATCCTGAAATTCATGGTGGTCTCGTTGTCGTTTTACGGGATGTCAACCTTTGAAGGATCAATGATGTCGATCCGTACCGTCAACGCGTTGTCGCATTACACCGACTGGACAGTCGGACACGTGCATTCAGGCGCACTTGGCTGGGTCGCCATGATCACCTTTGGCATGCTGTATTACCTGATCCCTCGGCTTTGGGGACGCGAAAAAATGTATAGCGTCAAGCTCATCGAGGTTCACTTCTGGATCGCAACAATAGGTGTCGTGTTGTACATCGCAGCCATGTGGATTGCCGGCGTGATGCAAGGTTTGATGTGGCGTGCCACTGAAGTCGATGGCTCGTTGACCTATAGCTTCGTTGAATCAGTCAAATCGACTGCACCGTTTTACTTTATTCGATTATTGGGCGGCTTGCTTTATCTGAGTGGAATGCTGTTGATGGCCTACAACGTGTTCAAAACGGTCGTCGGACAAACCGCGGTAAATCCGGTGGTGCCAGGCGTCGCCGCTTCAACCCCTCAATTATCTAGCTTGGCACAGGCCTGAGGAGCACATCATGGCACAAGAAAAAACACCTTTCTTCTCGCACGCAACGCTTGAAAAAAATATCGGTCTGATGATTATCTGCAGTATCTTGGTCGTGCTGTTTGCCGGCTTAGTGCAGATTATCCCGCTGTTTTTTCAGCATTCAACCACTAAACCTTCGGCGGGTGTCGAACCCTACGATGCCGTGCGTTTGATGGGCCGTGATCTGTACATTCGTGAAGGCTGCGTTGGCTGTCATTCGCAGCAAATTCGGATGTTGCGCGCCGAAGTGCAGCGTTATGGTCCGTACTCTGTGGCGGGTGAATCCGTTTTTGATCATCCGTTTTTGTGGGGTTCAAAGCGTACCGGTCCTGATTTGGCCCGCATCGGCGAGCGCTACTCGGATGACTGGCATCGTATCCATCTGCGCAACCCTCGCGCAGTGGTGCCCGAATCGAACATGCCTGGCTATCCTTGGTTAGCCACCAAGCTGGTCCAAAGTGATGATATCGGCGATCGCATGCGTGCCTTGCGCGTGTTGGGCGTGCCGTACACCGCCGCCCAGATTAGCGCCGCACCCGCAGCACTCAAAGGCAAAACAGAAGAAGACGCCTTGATCGCCTATCTGCAAGGATTAGGGACTGGGATACGCAAAGCCGCACAGGCACAGTCGCTTAAAACAGGGGGTCAATGATGCTTGCTTATCTCAATGCGTTGTCAACGCTCATGGCGATGCTGACGTTCTTTGCAATTGTCTGGTGGGCGTTTTCACGCGAACGCCAAGTGGCAAACCACGAAGCGGAAATGTTGCCTTTCGTCTTGCCTGATGAATCGCACCCACATCCACACGGAGGCACACGGCCATGAGCGACTTTGTCAACGGTTTTTGGGGGTATTACGTTGCCTTCGTAGTGATCGCGGGGATTGTTTGGTGCCTGTGGTTGATATTTTCGCAGCGTAAGTGGCTTAAACCTCAGTCCGGTAAAGTTCAAGATACCGGTCACGTCTGGGACGGTGATTTGCGCGAGATGAACAACCCAGTGCCACGTTGGTGGACGATCATGTACGTCATGATGTGTCTGTTTGGCTTGGGCTATCTGGTGCTGTACCCAGGGTTGGGGGCTTTTCAAGGAAGCCTAGCTTACACCTCAGCTCAAGAAGTTAAGCAAGACCAGGCTGCGCTCGATGCAACGGTCAAGCCGACCTATGCGCGCTTTGCAACAATGGATATCCCACAGATTGCTGCAGACCCCGAAGCGCATTTGATCGGTGAGCGTTTGTTCTTGAATAACTGTGCACAATGCCACGGCTCCGATGCAAAAGGCAGCACGAGCTTTCCGAACCTGGTTGAAGGGGATTCGATTTATGGTCGCCAGCCCGAAGTGCTGTTGGCAACGATTACCCAAGGCCGTAATGGCATGATGCCAGCGTTAGGTGCGGCAATTGATGCAGGCACCGCTGGGGATATCGCTCAGTATGTGCGGTCACTGTCTGGCTTGGCGCATGATCAGATTCGTATCGTGCGTGGCAAGCGCGAGTATATGAACGCGTGCGCTGCCTGCCACGGCCCCGAGGGTAAAGGTAATAAGGCCTTGGGTGCGCCGAATTTGACCGACGACGTGTGGCTATACGGTAGTTCAGAGGCGACCATCGTGCATGGCATTTTAAACGGACGCAATAATCGTATGCCCGCTCAAGAGCAGACCTTAACCGCTGAGCAGATTCGCTTAGTGGCAGCCTGGGTGTGGGGCTTGTCAAAAGGTGTGGATTTAACGTCTGCAACTGTGAAAAGCGCCCGGGCAAAGTGAGTGAATTGAATGTCGCCTGATTCATTCGTGCCTGCAGTGGTATCTGCGAATGCAACTGTAGAGGCATCTCTCCTTGGCGATCCTGCTTCTGCCTCTGCCTCTGCACCTGCACCTGCTTCAGCACTTGTTTCCGCCGCTGCTGACACCGCTGCTTCTGCCCCCGCTTGGCGCCCGCCAGGCGCCAAGCCAGCGACAGACGGTTCGCATCCGGTCGAACAGGCAATTCAAGACGTCAGACAAAAAATATACATGCGCTCAGTCACAGGGATATTTGCCCGCTGGCGGTTGATATTTGTGGGCCTCACCCAGTTGATCTTTTATGCAGTCCCTTGGCTCACCTGGAACGATCGTCAGGCGGTGTTGTTTGATCTTGGTGCGCGTAAGTTTTATATCTTTGGCATGGTGTTGTGGCCGCAAGACGTCATTTACTTGACACTGCTGTTGCTGATCTCGGCGCTCGGACTATTTTTATTTACTGCGATTGCTGGTCGTCTGTTTTGTGGCTATGCCTGCCCACAAACCGTCTATACCGAAATTTTTATGTGGATTGAGCGGCACACCGAAGGGGATCGGGTTGCGCGCATTCGCTTAGATGAAGCGCCTTGGTCGTTGCGCAAACTGCGGATCAAGGCCGGCAAACATGCGCTTTGGCTGGCCGTCGCAGGGCTGACGGGCTTTACGTTTATTGGTTACTTTGCGCCTATCCGTGAGCTTGGTCAGGCCTTGATCAGTTTTACCTTTGGGCCGTGGCAGTGGTTTTGGTTTTTGTTTTATAGCTTTGCAACGTGGGGCAATGCTGGCTTTTTACGCGAGCAGGTCTGTCAGTACATGTGCCCGTATGCGCGCTTTCAAAGTGTGATGGTAGACCCAGACACCTTGGTCGTAACCTACGATACCTCTCGTGGCGAGCCGCGCGGTGCGCGTTCACGCAAGGTTGATCACTATGCGCAAGGCTTGGGTGATTGTGTCGATTGCAGTATTTGCGTACAAGTCTGCCCGACTGGCATCGATATCCGACAGGGTTTGCAATACATGTGTATTGGTTGTGGTGCCTGCGTAGATGCCTGCAACCAAGTGATGCAGAAAATCGCGTACCCAGAGGGCTTGATTCGCTATACATCAGAGCGCGGGATGTTAGAAAAGCTCTCTGTACGACAAGTCCGTCAGCATTTGTTGCGACCGCGTGTGCTTATTTACAGCACCCTCATGCTGGTGCTAGTGTCGATTTTTGTCATCGCCTTAGCGACTCGCATAACGTTGCGCGTAGACGTGATTCGTGATCGTGGCATGCTAGGACGCGAAGTGGCTGGTGGGATGATCGAAAACGTGTACCGCTTACAGATGATGAACGCCTCTGAGCATAGCCTGATTTTGTCGGTGCGAGCCGAAGGTTTACCTAGTTTAAGTGTGAAGTTTGCCGATCCTTCTGTCGCGGTGCTACAAGTCAAACCCGAAGCCATCGATAAAAATGATTCAGTGCTCGAAGTGCCGCAGGTTGAGATCGCAGCGGCTTCAAACCGGGTCCTGGCGGTGGTGCTGCGAGCCCCTCGAGAGGCAGCCAAGCCCGGGTCTTATCCTATTCATTTTGTCACAACCTCAAGTGCACCTGATGGACACGTTTCACTGACTGTAAGAGAGGCGTCAAGTTTTATCATGCCTCAATAACAAGCGTTTTATTAAAAACACATTAACAGGATTCCAAAAGATGAACGTACAAGAAAAAAACGCTCTGGAAGCAACGTTACCCTGGTGGCGTCAACGTTGGCCTTGGCTGCTCATGGCGGGCCCTGCCGTGGCAATCGTGGGCTGTGTCATCACGATTGTGCTGGCGTTTCAAGGCTTTTCTGATCAGCCGATTGTTGATGGCGGTGTCAAACGCGGTTTAGTCGTCGAAAAAGTCACGACACAGACACCTTTGTCACAACCTCACTGATACAAGGCGCATCATGAAACGACGCTCGTTGATGTTGATCTTATGGCCGTCATTTTTGATGGCAGGGGTAGCAAGCGCAGTCGTGTTCGCGTTAATCGACCCGCTTGATGTCGCGATCTTCGGTTACTTTCGACCCGAGCGCGACGTGCTTTACGCGGTCGGGTTTTTCTTTTTTTGGTTGATCGCAGGGCTCTCTAGCCTACTGACTCTGTATATCTCACCCAGCCAGCAAGACACACAGTACGATATTGGGTTTTAGCGAGACTCACTTCGTTGACTGGCGAGCAAGCTGCTTAGCACGGCGTAGAGTTTTTATTAAACTGAATATGTGGCTTGGTGATTCGGCCACACAACGCAATGACTGATGTTCAAGTTTAGTGCCTTTCGCCCGCTAACATGCGCGTCGCGGTGTAGGTCATCACATCAACGCCGTCTTGATTTTTGACATCCACGCGCGAGGTCACGACAGCACGGTTGAGCTTAGATGTTGGCTTAATGGCAGTGACTTCAACTTCAGCCCAGACTGTATCGCCTGCCACGACAGGATGTAACATTTTTTTGTGCACTTCAAGTAAGGCCAACCCTGTGCCTTGCACCATACCTTGCATGAGCAAGCCCTCGATCAGACCATAGGTCAGCCCACCCGGTGCTGGTCGCCCTTTCATGGCGCCATGCGCAAAGGTTCGATCGATAAAGATGGTCTCAAGCATGCCCGTGACGCTAATGAAATTAATGATGTCGGTCTCGGTAATTGTGCGTCGAAACGTTCTGAAGCGCTGTCCAACCGATAATTCTTGCCACGTGTAACCGGCGCCTAGCAATTGAGCATCGCTCATGACATCTCCTGTGGGTGTTGTGCGCTCTGAACAAACAAATACAATAAGGGCACACAGTTATTTTTTGTTGTAGCTGGGGTATATTCGAGTAGAAGTATAGGGCATGTCGCTGTCGTATTGCTTTGCCCCAACCCCATGATTTTCAGGATTATTTCTTATTATGCTGACCGCGCTTGAGTTCAATCAGGTTCCAGCCCAAGAGGCTGCCTTTCGCAGTGAAATCAGACAGTTTTTAAACGAAGCACTAGTTGGTATGCCTTCGCACGCCAAAGCGCGCTCTTGGATGGGCACTAGCGACGACTTCAGCAAGAAACTGGCCAAGCAGGGTTGGCTTGGGCTCACGATTCCTAAAGAGTACGGCGGCTCAGGAAAAGGTTTTTTTTCAAGATTTGTGCTGTCTGAAGAATTGCTGGCTTCGGGTGCGCCTGTTGCTTCGCACTGGATCGCCGATCGCCAAAGCGGGCCCTTGCTGTTGCGCTACGGCACCGAGGCACAACGTCAGTTTTATATTCCGCGCATCTGTCGCGGCGAAGCGTTTTTCTGTATCGGTATGAGCGAGCCCAGTTCAGGCTCTGATTTAGCCAGTATCCGTAGCCGAGCGCAGCGCACCGAGGCCGGTTGGTTGCTCAATGGCAGCAAAATCTGGACAACCAACGCGCACGGCTGTCATTACATGATCGCCTTGGTTCGCACCTCTGGTGAAACGACTGATCGTCAAAAAGGGCTCTCTCAAGTCATCATTGATTTGAGTTTGCCCGGGGTCACCGTGCGCCCCATCACCGACATGGCGGGCGATGCGCATTTCTCAGAGGTGTTTTTTGACAACGTTAAGCTTGGTGCCGATGCCTTAGTCGGCACTGAAGGCCAAGGCTGGGATCAAGTCAATGCTGAACTTGCCTTTGAGCGTAGCGGCCCCGAGCGCATTTATTCGAGCATCGCACTTTTAGATTGCTGGATCGAGGCTTTACGTGCTCAAGCCATTCTCGACACCGAAACCAGTGCATTAGTGGGATCTATGGTTGCCGAGATGGCAACCTTACGGGCGTTGTCGCTGGCTGTTACGCAAAAATTAGTCGATGGTGAAAGCCCTGCAATTGATGCCTCAGTGGTTAAAGATTTTGGCACTGATTTTGAGCAGAAATTGATTAGCAACATTGCGACCTGGTTAGGTGCGCACCCAGAGTTTATCGCGTCGTCAGATCTCTTACAGACCTTGGGCTACCTCGAGCAAATGGGCGCGACCTTCTCGTTGCGAGGCGGTACGCGTGAGATTTTGCGTGGCATCATCGCGCGCGGTTTAGGATTAAGGTAACTAGCATGCAAAACGATTTTTATGATTCAGCAGAACGCTTATTTGGCGAAGTCTGCACACCTGCCGTCATCCGACAAATCGAGGGTGGCGCTGCTACCGCCGGTTTATGGTCAGAGTTGAGTTCAGTCGGGTTTGCCGACGCGCTGTTGCCAGAAAGTGCTAATGGCGCGGCCTTGTCGCTCACTGAGGTCTGGCCCATGCTGTTTTCAATGGGGCGACACGCGTTGCCCTTGCCTTACGCACATACGCTCTTCGCGCGCGCGTGGTTGCAGCAGGCGCAGGCAACGACTTGCGCGCATGCCAAAGTGCTTGCTCAAGGTTTGCCCGAAGGCACGATCACCTTTGCACCGTTTCGCGTGGCAGCAGAGGGTGGGGGCGTGCAGGCCGTTGGTGTGAGTTTTGGTCGCACCGCGACCTGGGTCTTGGCACAAAGCGATCACAAAGTGTGGCTCTTGCCTGCCGCGCAAGCGCAAGGCATACCGTCAGGGGGCTACGGATCGCTTGACGCTGATTTAAGTTGGTCTGCTGAGGTGGCAAAGGCTTCGCTCTTAGGCGAGTTTAATCAGCCTCAATTTCGCGAACTGCTGGCCCTGTCGCTAGCGGTACTGATTGCCGGAGCCGCCGATCGGGTCTTTGAAATGACGCTGGGCTGGGCCAATCAACGCGAGCAATTTGGTAAGCCGATTGGTCGGTTTCAGGCCTTGCAGCAGCAAATTAGTGAAGTCGCCGAGCAGGTCTTTGGGGCACGTATGGCTGCAGAAATGGCCTGCCGTAGTGCAGCCTGGCAGCCCACGCCAGCCTTGGTTGCCTTAGCTAAGGCGCAAACCAGCCAGGCTGTGGTGCGCATTGTGGCAGTCGCACATGCGGTGCATGGCGCGATTGGGGTCACGCAAGAGTTTGACTTGCAGCTGTATACGCGTCGCTTAAACGAATGGGCGCGGGCAGGTGGCGGCGCGGGCTACTGGTCAGGTGTTTTAGGCCAGCAGGTGTTGGGCGCTAACAGCTCGGCTCTTGATTTTGTACGCACAGAATTGTTTGCCGAGCCTGCCGCGTAAAGGGCGATCAGCAGGGTTTGCCGACCAACTCGTTCAGCGCGTGCATATCCAAGATTTTGACTTCGCGTTGGCTGATTCTAATCACGCCATCGCGGGCAAAGCGTGAAAACAGCCGACTGATCGTTTCTAGCGTCAGCCCAAGGTAATTGCCGATTTCTTCGCGGCTCATACGCATCACAAAGTCGGTTGGCGAATAGCCCAAAATTGCCAAGCGTTGCGACAGATTACTCAAAAAGGCAGCGAGCCGTTGCTCAGAGCGCATCGACCCCAAGGCCAATAACACCTGGTGCGAGCGGGCGATCTCTTTGCTCATGAGGCGCCGAATTTGGTGTTGCAGCGACGGCACGTAGCGGCTGATTTCGTCAATATCCTGCATGCGCACGACGCACACTTCAGAGTCTTCCATGGCGATGGCTGACGAACTGTGCTCACCTTCGATCATGCCATCTAAGCCAACGATTTCACCAGGCAAGAAAAAGCCCGTGATTTGCTGATTACCGTTCGCCTCTTCGAGCAAGGTTTTTAACGAGCCGCTACGCAAGCCAAACAAGGCGTTGAGGTTCTCACCGTGTCGATAGAGTGCCTGACCTTTTTCAACGCGGATCCGCTCTTTTACAAGTGTATCTAGCTGTTCAACCTCGTGAGCCGGCATGCCGACAGGCAAACAGACATGTCCCATCATGCAGGTCGAGCAATGGGTTGCAGTTGCTGCAACTGGAATTCGTTTTTGCATCATGATGCCTCGCACGCTTGCGGATTTAAAAGTTTAAATCACTGAGTTCATGCATTCTTAGTACTGAGCTTACACCCTGATTGTATTCCTCTTGATTTTAGTTAAGTCTTAAATGAAGGAATATTGATTTAAATCACGTTGCCACCACCCTAGAAAGCCCAGACTCCTCACGAGGGTCGTGGCAGCGAGATAGCGAGATAGGGACATAGCGAGATAGCGAGATAGCGAGATAGGAAGACAGCGAGATAGCGAGATAGCGAGATAGCGCGACATCGAAACAGCATCTTGATTATGAGTGCGAGTGCCAGCTTAGAATTCCTGTCCGCTAAGGATTTGTTTACCCGCCCTTGAAAAACAGCAACTTGGCCGCACTTAACAAACATCCCCAACAGGCCAAAAGCCATTGTTCCAGGAAACGACTATGCGATTCGATAAATTAACCACCAAGTTTCAGCAGGCACTTGCCGATGCGCAAAGTATGGCTTCGCGCAGCGAGCATCCTTATATTGAGCCCGTGCATGTTCTCACAGCCCTCTTGGCTGATTCTGAGAGCGGCGCGTCTAGTTTGTTGTCACGCGCTGGTGTGGCCGTCAACCGGCTGCAAACTGCGCTAGAGGCCGTTCTGAAGGGCTTGCCCAAGGTGAAGGGCGGCGATGACAACATTCAGGCGAGCCGCGACCTGCAGTCCGTATTCGCGCGTACCGACAAAGAGGCTGCCAAGCGCGGCGATACCTATATCCCGAGTGAATTATTTTTGCTTGCCTTGGCGGATGACAAAGGCGACGTCGGGCGTGTTCTGAAAGAATCAGGCATGCAACGCAAGCCGCTTGAGGCGGCGATTGACGCCGTGCGAGGTGGCGAGTCGGTCAAAGATCAAGAGGGCGAATCCAATCGCGAGGCCTTATCCAAGTACACGATGGATCTGACTGAACGTGCGCGCCAAGGCAAACTCGACCCGGTGATTGGTCGCGACGACGAAATTCGCCGTGCGATCCAGATCTTGCAGCGGCGTACCAAAAATAATCCAGTGCTGATTGGCGAGCCTGGTGTCGGTAAAACTGCAATCGTCGAGGGCTTGGCCCAGCGCATTGTGAATGATGAAGTGCCTGAATCTTTGCGGGGCAAGCGAGTCTTGTCCCTTGATCTGGCGAGCTTGTTGGCGGGTGCTAAATTTCGTGGCGAATTTGAAGAGCGGTTAAAAGCCGTACTCAAAGAATTGTCGCAAGATGATGGTAATAATATTGTGTTTATCGATGAGCTTCACACCATGGTGGGGGCGGGTAAGGCCGAGGGCGCAATGGATGCAGGCAATATGCTCAAGCCCGCGCTGGCGCGTGGCGAGTTGCATTGCATTGGCGCGACCACCCTAGACGAATATCGCAAATACATTGAAAAAGATGCAGCGCTTGAGCGACGTTTTCAAAAGGTGATTGTCGACGAGCCAAACGTCGAGTCAACCATTGCCATTTTGCGTGGCCTGCAAGAGCGCTATGAACTGCATCACGGCGTTGATATCACTGACCCAGCCATTGTGGCGGCCGCCGAGCTGTCGAATCGCTACATCACCGATCGTTTCTTGCCCGACAAAGCCATCGACTTGATCGATGAAGCGGCTGCGCGTATTCGGATGGAAATTGATTCTAAACCCGAGGTCATGGATCGTCTTGATCGCCGCATTATCCAATTAAAAATTGAGCGCGAAGCGGTTAAAAAAGAAACCGATGAGGGCTCGATTCGACGGTTTCAAATCATTGAAGAAGAGCTTGAAAAGCTGCAGCGCGAATACAACGATTTTGAAGTGATCTGGAAAAGCGAAAAAGCCGCTGTGCAGGGCACGCAGTCGATTAAAGAAGAGATCGAGCGTGCGCGCGCCGAGATGGCCGAACTACAACGCAAAGGTCAGTTTGATAAGTTGGCTGAAATCCAATACGGCAGTTTGCCCGAGCTTGAGTCGCGTTTAAAAGCCGCTGAATTGGCAGGTGCCACGCCTGGTACGACCGAGCGTCCGCGGCTCTTGCGTACTCAGGTTGGTGCCGAAGAGATTGCCGAGGTCGTATCACGCGCCACCGGTATCCCTGTGTCGAAAATGATGACCGGCGAGCGTGACAAACTGCTCAAAATGGAAGAGCGCCTGCATCAACGCGTAGTCGGTCAGGACGAAGCCGTTGGGCTAGTGGCTGATGCGATTCGTCGTTCGCGTGCGGGTCTGTCAGATCCTGCGCGCCCCTATGGTTCGTTCTTGTTCTTGGGGCCAACCGGCGTTGGTAAAACCGAGTTAACGCGTGCGCTTGCTGACTTTCTGTTCGACTCTGATGATCACTTGATCCGTATGGATATGAGTGAATTCATGGAGAAGCATTCGGTCGCTCGCCTGATTGGTGCGCCTCCGGGCTATGTTGGCTATGAAGAGGGTGGCTCGTTAACTGAAGCTGTACGACGCAAACCCTACAGTGTGATTTTGTTTGATGAGGTCGAAAAAGCGCATCCCGATGTGTTTAATGTCTTATTGCAGGTGTTAGACGATGGTCGCTTAACCGACGGCCAAGGGCGCACTGTTGACTTTAGAAACACTGTCATTGTGATGACGTCAAACTTGGGATCGCATCACATTCAAGCAATGGTCGGTAAACCGTATGAGGCGATCAAAGAAGTTGTGTGGGAAGAAGTTAAACAACACTTCCGCCCAGAGTTCTTGAATCGAATTGACGAGGTCGTGGTGTTTCATGCGTTGCAAAGTCAGCACATCGAGAAGATTGCCGGTATTCAGATCCAGCGTTTAACCGCAAGGCTTGCGCAACAAGACATGGCGCTTGAGGTGTCTGCTGCGGCCTTAGCAGAGTTGGCTCGAGGCGGCTTTGACCCAGTCTTCGGTGCCAGGCCGCTGAAACGCGCGATTCAGCAGAATCTTGAAAACCCGATCGCTAAGCTGATCTTGCAAGGTAAGTTTGGGCCTAAAGACGTCGTGCCGGTCGATTGGCGCGACGGCAAGTTTGTCTTTGAGCGCACACTGCAATAATGTTTGCAGAAAGACCAAACCTAAAGACAGTGTGTCTTTAGGTTTGGCCGAGCCGCAGTACGCACTTAGGTTGTTCGATGGGTGTTCGAGTACACGGCACCAGCTAAACGCCTTGTGCGAATCTCTGGTGCTGCCGGTGTTCTCGGGTAGGTTGCGTCGATTAGATTGGAACAGCCGTTTGCTCTGTGCGCAAACACCGGGCACTGTGGTCGGGTGTCAGCCAAACAAGCTCCGGTACGGTTTGTTTGCACGATTCAACTGCCAGGCTACAGCGCTCGGCAAAGGCGCAGCCAGGGGGCAGTTTGGTCAGATCCGGGGGCGACCCCGAAATCGTTTCTAAATGCGTCCCTTTTTTGACTGCGCCGTGCGCCAGGCTTTTTAGCAGCGCACGAGTGTAGGGGTGTCGTGGCGAGCGCATGATCGCACGTGTCGTGCCTTGTTCGACAATACGCCCGGCATACATCACAGCGATGCGATCTGCGACTTCGACAGCTGCACCCAGATCATGCGTCACGAAAATCACAGATAACCCCAACTCGCGTTGTAGTTCACGTAACAACAGCAAAATTTGAATTTGCACCGTGGCATCAAGTGCTGTTGTAGGCTCATCGGCTAGTAGCAATTGAGGTTCGCTTGCCAACGCGAGCGAGATCATCGCGCGTTGACGCATGCCGCCTGACATCTCGTGCGGATAGGCCTCAAGACGACGCTCGGGGCTGGGGATGCGTACGCGTTCAAAAAGCGAAAGCGCGCGGGCACGTGCTGCCTCGCGGCCGATATTTTCGTGGCGCAAGATCGCTTCGATGATTTGACTGCCCACCGTGTACACCGGGTCAAGCGCCAATAAGGGCTCTTGAAAAATCATTGAGGCAACTTTGCCCCTAAAGCTGGATAAGGCGCTGTTTGACAGTTGCACGACGTCTTGACCGCCAACTAAAATCTGACCCTCAATTTTTGAACGTGCAGAGTTGTGTAAGCGCAAGATCGAGCGCAAGGTGACGCTCTTGCCTGAACCAGATTCACCGATCAGGGCGACGACCTCACCGCGCTTGACCGCGAGCGTGACGCCATTGACGGCTTTGACGGGGCTTTTGCCACCGGTAAACGTAACGGTGAGGTCGCGAATATCGACAAAGGGGGTTTCGGTGGTGTTCATGCTGCCCCTTGGTTATTTGAAACGGCTTGCTGGTTTGAAATTGCTTGCGAATGGCCGCTGTTTTCGACATGAATCCAGCAGGCAACCCCCTGGCCATCCTTGCTAGACACCAAGGGTGGCATCTTGGTTGAACAGACTGGCTGCGCCTGGGCGCAACGGGTGTGAAAACGACAGCCTGAAGGCGGATTGATAGGATTTGGAGGATCACCCGCCAGTGGCGGCGTTTCGGTTCGATGATCGGGATCCATCGACGGCACTGAAGAGAGCAGTGCCCGTGTGTAGGGGTGCCGCGGCGAATTAAACAGCGTTTCGCAGTCGCCAATTTCAACGACTTGGCCAAGATACATCACCATGACTCGATCCGAGATGTAGCGCACGACATTGAGATCGTGGCTAATAAACACGTAGGTGAGTTTGAATTCGTCTTTGAGGTCAAGTAACAGATTGAGTACCTGCGCCTCAACCGATTTATCCAGAGCAGAGACAGCCTCGTCCAGGATAATCAGGCGTGACTGCAGAGCAAGCGCCCGCGCAATGTTGACACGCTGTCGCTGCCCACCCGACAATTCGTGTGGATAGCGCTCGGCAAAACGCTTGGGATCCAGACCGACACGTTGCAATAAATCTCGCGCTCGTGCGATGGCATCATTTTTACTCACGCCGTGTACCTGAGGCGCAAAGGCGATCGAGTCTTCGATCGTTAAACGTGGATTCAGCGAAGCGTAACTATCTTGAAACACCATCTGCGCCTGACGTCTGAACTCTTTCAGGCTGAGCTCGCGACTGCCCACTGACTGACCATCAAAAATGATGTCGCCATGGTCGGCGGTGATTAAATTCATTAACAGTCTTGCCGTAGTGGATTTACCACAGCCTGATTCGCCGACAACACCAAGGGTTTCGCCCTTGCGCACCATAAAATCAATGCCATCAACAGCACGAACAACGCCGCCGCCTTTTCCTAAAATATCTTTCTTCAGTGCAAAGTGTTTGATGAGGTTCTTGACCATCAGCAGCGGCTGAGCGGCACCGCCAACATCAACAGTCTCTTGTAGCGGGGTGTTCATCAGTTTTTGATCTCCATGGCTGAGCGCAACCCATCAGAGAGCAGGTTAAAGGCGATTGAAGTGATAAAAATCATGACACCCGGTAAGGCAGCAATCCAAGGTTGTACATAAATGGCGGTGCGCAAGGTGTTGAGCATCAGACCCCACTCAGGCTCGGGTGGTTTCACACCCAAACCCAAAAAGCTCAGGCCAGAAGCCAAGATCATCGAGACCGCAATCAAGCTGGTTGAGTACACAAAAATGGGGCTCAAGACGTTGCCCAAGACATGAACACGCACAATCGTCAGGGCGTTGGCGCCCGATGCACGTGCAGCTTCAACAAAATCACGACTACGAATTTGAGTAGTCACGCTCTCTGCCACCCGGGCGATCGGCGGAATGAAAACGATGGTCAGTGAGATCAATGAATTAGTGATCCCAGTACCCAGTACCCCAGACAACGCGATCGCCAACAGCACCGATGGAAACGCATAGAACACATCAATCGTACGCATGATCGAGGTGTTCAGCATGCCACCCGCGTAGCCCGCGATGATCCCGATGGTTGAACCGATCATGAACGCCAGTAGTACTGGCGTGATTCCCATGAAGAGAGACAGGCGGGCGCCCACCATTAAGCGAGACATCATGTCACGGCCTAACTCGTCGGTACCCAAGGGGTAGCCTTCGAACCCAATGGGTTTAAGTCGCTTCATGATCGAAGCCGCGTACGGATCTGCGGGAGTGATCCACGGACCAAACACGGCCATAATTAACAGACACAAAATAACAAAGGCTGCGAACATGGCAACCTTGTCACGCACCAAGCGCGAGAAGACGTTTTGCCAGTAGCCAGCCGAGCGTTCTGTGTCGAGCGACGGAATTTTTTTGGTATCGACGGTAATGTTCAACATGGGTTCAGCCTCGCGCGATACGTGGATCAAGCATGGTCTGAATAATATCGACGATCATGTTGAGGACGACAAAGAAAGTAGCAAGTACAAGGATGGTCCCTTGCAGTAGCGGCAGATCTCGTTGAAAAATCGCCGAGTTCAGTAAAAAGCCAGTGCCAGGCCACGAGAACACGGTCTCGATCAAGATTGAGCCGCCGAGTAAGTAGCCAAGCTGCAAGCCCATCACGGCAAGTGCGGTAGGGGCTGCATTTTTGACCACATGCATAAAAATACCGATATTGGTGAGCCCTTTTGCCCGCAAGCCAACAATAAACTCTTGCGACAAAATTTCTGCGACAAGCGCACGCACCGTACGCGAAATAATACCCATTGGGATGACGCTCATCGTGATCGCAGGCAAGACCATATGCTTCATGTGCTCCCAGTTCCATTGCCAGTCTGAAGAGCCGCCGGGTCCGGCGCCGTTGGGCGGCAACCACATCAAGAGTGAACTGAAAATGATCACAAGCACCATACCAAGCCAGTAGTGCGGCACGCTCACGCCCAAGACTGAGGTCAGTGATGCCGCCTTATCTACCCAAGAGTTTTGAAAATAACCGGCCACAAAGCCAAATAAACAGCCAAAAATAAAACCAATCAGCGTTGCCACGACTGCTAGCCTAAACGTGTTGTTGACGGCGCGCATGACCTCGCTGGTGACAGGCCGGCCACTTGCGATTGAGGTGCCTAAGTCACCTTGCAGCGCGCGCCAACCCCAACGAAAAAATTGTTCGGGATAAGACTTGTTAAAACCGTAGATCTCCATCAACTGTTTTTGCAACTCTTGCGAGGCATCAGGTGGCATGATCGACACAAGAGGATCGCCAGGGGCCAAGTGCACAAGTGCGAAACACACTAGCGCCACGCCAAACATAATGGGCAGTGTGTATAAAACGCGTTGGAAGGTAAAGCTCAGCATAAAGACTGCCTTTAAATCGATCGTTGACCTTGAACTGAGGCGATCAGAAAAAATAAATGCGGCGGCACCGCAACGCGCGGTGCCGCCGCAGACCTAAACAATTAGTCTTTCGTCATCGTCGCGATGTCAATAAACCAACTCTTTGGTTGAACTACATTTTTGATTTTTGCACTCATTGCACGCGGGCCAACGTCATGCGCGATCCAGACGAAAGCGGCTTCGTCAACAATCTTTGCATGCAGTATTGCTAACGCTGCGTCACGGCCTTTTTCGTCAAAGTTTGTGCGAGCATTTTCCACTAACTTGTCAATCTCAGCGCTGCCGAAGTAGCCCCAGTTGTTTGAAACCGGTGGAAACGCCTTGGTGCTTGAGAAGCGAACCATCGCAAAAAACGGATCCATCGCCGAGAAGCTGACGTTGGTAGCAGTCGCACCGTTCGCTGCTGGATCTTTGGCACCCAAGCGCCAGCTATTAAACATGGTGTTCCATTCGATCACATCAAATTGCACGTCAAAGAAGCATTGTTTGAGTGACTGTTGCACAAACTCGTTCATGGGCAAAGGCTGCATTTGCCCCGAACCAGAGGCCGAAATTTGAACTTTCGTCTTCATTGGCTTTGCAGTTGAATAGCCTGCTTCTGCCATGAGTTTTTTGGCGGCGGCAGGGTCGTACTTGATGTCAAACGTTGGGCTGCCAAACCAAGGGTGTCCGGGTGGGAAAGTGCCCTTGGGGATGTCCATCATGTCGCCAAGCAGGCTCTTGAGGCCAGCACGGTCAACGCACAAGTTAGCGGCTTGACGCACGCGCTTGTCTAGCCAAGGCGAGCCCTCAGCGAAAGACAGCTGCCAAGGCCAGACGTGTGGCTGTGCATTGCTATAAATCGTAAAGCCACGTTGTTTAATTTGTGGCATGGCATCCGGGGCCGGCGCTTCAATCCAGTCAACCTGACCTGACAGCAGTGCGGCAGTACGTGCATTGGCCTCAGGCATTGGAATCATCACGACACGGTCAATTTTTGGTACGCGCTTGGGATCCCAGTAATCTTTGTTGGCGGCAAGCTCTAAACGCTCACGCGGTACAAAGCGCGTCATCTTGAACGGGCCAGTGCCTGACGCATCGGCAGCAAAGGCGGTCCAGGCTTGTTTGGCACGCTCGGCGGGGTCGGTCACCGTGGCCGGAACAGCCTTAAGCTTTTGGTCCCACTTGGCCGGCGACGCCATAAACAAGTTGGTCAAATTAATCGGTAAAAACGAATCCGGCTCGCTCGTGGTCAGTTCCACGGTCATATCGTCAATTTTTTTGGCGCTGCGCAAAGTGGGCATACGCGAGGCTGTCACGCCGACTTGGCTGGCGTCAAAATGTGCTGCGGCTTTGTCTAAGACCTTTTGCACGTTCCAGACCACTGCGTCAGCATTGAACGTCGAGCCATCATGAAACTTTACGTCAGGGCGTAATTTGAAAACCCACTTGGTTTTGTCATTCGCATCCACTGCCCACGAGAGTGCGACACCCGGAATCACGACGCTGGCGGCGTCTGTTTTTGACAGATCCCACTGAGTCAGCGCGTCATACATCGGAATGCCGGTAAACCGGTTGCCCTCAAAGCCCTGGTCGGGTTGCCCCAGTGTTCTGGGGATATCTGCGGCGGTCATGGCGATGGTCAGCGTTTTATTCTGTGCCAACACGGGTTGTGTAAAGGCAGCAGCCAACACACCGGCCATCAGTGTCAGGCGAAGAGGTGTGAGTCCGACTCGAGCGAAAGAAAAAGGTTGTTTCATGGATTCTCCGGATGTTTAAATAACTGAATCGTGGCAAAGTGATCGAATGAAGGTTCTACCCGCGAGGTGCGATCGAGATCGCTTGATGCTAGTTAAAGTCAAATGTAAACACCTCGTTGTATGATCGCAAGCAAATAGCGTGCCATGCGTGATCAGGCTGCTAGTGGCTTGAATTGATATTAAACAGAGCGCCATCAAGAAATCCTGCAGGTAAGCTTTCGTTAGAACCAAACGCCTGATTAGGGCATGCCCTTTAACTCATGCAGCATCTTGGTGCATAAAAAATGAATTTTGGGGCATTTTTGTCCAATGTGGTGCAACAGTCTGCTTGCACTTGTAAACAAAGTTAACCGACCTTTCAAAATGAAACTACTCCTGATTAACCCGAATACCTCCGATGCCATGACAGCGGCGATCGCCCAAAGCGCTCAGGCGGTTGCCGCCGCTGGTACGCAAATCATTGCTGTACACCCTAGTTTTGGCCCGCTTTCTATTGAAGGGCATTACGACGAAGCCTTTGCCGCTGCGGGTGTGGCCGAACAAGTACGGCTGGCTCAAGCGCAACGTCCAGATGGGATTGTGATTGCCTGCTTTGGCGACCCGGGTTTAGAAGCGGCCCGCGAAGCGACGCATGCACCAGTATTGGGCATCGCCGAGGCGGCATTTCATGCTGCCAGCATGCTTGCAACCGGATTTTCAATTGTTACAACCATGACACGCACTTGCATCATCGCTGAGCGTCTGGTGCAACGGTATGGGTTTGAGCATCAATGCCGTGGGGTGCATGGTACCGACATCGCTGTGTTAGACCTAGAAGATGGTGGTGAGCCCCTGACGCGTCAAATTGAAGAGGTGGCGCGCGAAGCGTTGGCCCGCGATCGCAGTGGTGCCATTGTGCTGGGCTGTGCTGGCATGTCTGCACTTTGTCACACCCTCACCGAGCGCCTAGGCGTGCCCGTGATTGATGGCGTCGCGGTTGCCGTCAAATTTGCCGAGTCCTTGGCTGCCTTGGGCTTAGGCACAAGCAAGCGCGGCGATTACGCAACGCCACTACGCAAAACCTATACAGGATGGGCTGCACCTCTGGGCTGGCCAGATTGACCCGAACCCAGTCTTTATTTGCGGTGCACCTGGTGGCGGTTTTGTTCGGTGCCACTGGTGTGTTGGGCGAGTTGATCACAGCCGAGCCGGCATTCATTACTTGGGGTAGGGCGGCGTTTGCTGTTCTCGCGTTGGCTCTGTTCGGGCGGCTCTTGCTCGCCCAGCCACGCTTAAGCGTCTTGGGTCACGGGCGCTGGGTGGCGTTGCTGGGCTCTGGCGCGATTCTGGCGTTGCACTGGGTCACCTTTTTTATTTCGGTCAAAGTGGGTGGCATCGCGATCGCAACGCTGGGTTTTGCCAGTTTCCCTGCCTTTATTACGCTGATTGAGTGGGGCCTGCTGCGCGAGACAGTCACCCGCGCCGAATGGGTGCGTCTGTGGCTTGTCAGCCTTGGGCTACTGCTCATTACCCCCTCGTTTGAGCTGTCAAATTTAGGCACTGAGGGCTTGCTGTGGGGCTTGCTGTCAGGGGCAAGTTTTGGTGTGCTGGCGGTTCTCAACCGCCGCTATTTGTCTGAGGTCAACGCCTTTGCTGTGGCGGGTCTGCAAAATGCCGTGGTTTTTTTGGTGATGTCGCCCTGGGTGCTGGGCTCGCTTGGGCAAATTAGCGCGACCAATTGGCTCTGGGTGGCAGCACTGGGTGTGCTCTGTACGGGTTTGGCGCATCTGTTGTTTGTGTCGAGTTTGCGTCATTTGCCGGCCCGCAGTGCCGGGCTTGTGGTGGCCCTTGAGCCCATTTACGCGATTGCCTTTGCCTGGTGGCTTTTCAGTCAAGAGCCGTCTCTGCGCACGTTAATTGGCGCGGCGGTCATTATTTTGACAATCCTGAGTGCTAGCTTGGCTCTGCAAAAAGCGCGTTGATATCCTTGCCCTGAACGGGGAGGATTTCCGAGCCTTCTGTTAAACGTTATCATTGACGCATGACCTCATCGATTTCATCCTCTTCTAACACGCCGGCGCCCGAGCCAAGCGCTCACGCGCAGGGGCGCGATATCGCCCGTGCAACGCTGAGTTGTGTGGTGCCGGCGTTCAATGAACACGATAATTTGGGCTTGTTATTGCCACGCCTGCAGGCGGTGCTGACTCAAACCGGTGCCAACTGGGAAGTCATCGTTGTCGATGATGGCAGCCGCGATGCCACCGCAAGCCTGATGGCTGCGTGGGTGTGTAACCCTGGTTTTCGTTTCGTGCAATTGTCTCGTAACTTTGGCAAAGAGCCCGCCATCACGGCTGGCATCGAGGCCGCCACGGGCGACGTGGTGATGATTCTGGATGCCGATCTGCAGCATCCGCCAGAGCTGCTGCCTGCGATGCTTGCGCGCTGGCAGGCGGGCGTTGATATGGTGTACGCAGTCAGAGGCAATCGCACCGACGAAAGTGCAGGTAAGCGTTGGGGCACGAAATTGTTTTACTCTTTGTTGGCGGGTTCGCGCGGTGTCAAAGTACCGCCCGATGCCGGTGATTTTCG
The DNA here is from genome assembly GCA_947378965.1 of Alcaligenaceae bacterium. Lineage (GTDB taxonomy): Bacteria > Pseudomonadota > Gammaproteobacteria > Burkholderiales > Burkholderiaceae_B > Zwartia. Next base: position 28,528 of record CANCMG010000011.1, read on the forward strand.
TTTAATGGATCGTGCCGTCGTCGACGCGCTTTGCCAACTCCCTGAACGCAATCGATTTATGAAGGGTCTTTACGCCTGGGTGGGTTTTGAGTCCGAGCCAATCACCTACACGCCCGCCGAGCGCGAACATGGCCAAACACATTACAGTGTTTTCAAGTTGATCGCCCTCGCGCTTGCAGGGCTCACCTCTTTTACAACCTGGCCCTTACGGGCTGTGAGTCTGTTTGGTTTTCTCGTTTCGATGTGCTCGTTTGTGTATGGGCTTTATATTATTTGTGAATATTTTCTGTTTTCTAATCCAGTGAGTGGCTGGCCCACCATCGTGACAATCCTGTTGTTTTTCTCGGGTGTCACCCTGATTTCAATCGGCATTGTTGGCGAGTACATTGCCAGAATCTTTGAAGAAGTGAAAGGGCGCCCACTCTATATCGTGCGCCGCTCAAGCGGTCGCCGCTTTCGTGAGTAATACGGCGCAACAGGGCGCGGCCCCAACGCTGATCCCTATCGTTTTTTGTGCCGACGACTTTGGGCTTGAAGCCGGCGTTGATCAGGCGATTGTGGCGCTCGCAGGGCAAGGGCGGCTCAGTGCGACAGGTTGTCTGGTGCAGGCGCCTAACTTCGAGCAGTCTGCACGGGCGCTCAAGGGGTTGCCAATTGATCTCGGGCTGCACCTGAATCTGACCGAGCCGCTGGGGCAAACGGGGCTATGCTTGCCGTTAGGTCAGTTATTGTGGCGTACTTATTCGGGTCTGATTTCTAAACAGGCCGTCGCCGAGCAAATTGAAATTCAGCTTGATTTGTTTGAAAAACACATCGGTCAAGCACCGGATTTTATCGATGGACACTTGCACGTGCATCAGTTTCCGGTGGTTCGTGACTTATTGCTGCAGGCGATGTATAGACGTTACGCCCACCAGTTGCCCTGGATTCGCGATACGCGCGCGGCCCCGATGTCTGCACAGTTGCCCTTCATGCAACGCTTAAAGGCGCAACTAATAGGGGCCTTAGGTGCCGCAAGTCTGATCCGCCAAGCTAAACAGTCGGGCATACAAAGCAATCGAGGTTTTGCAGGGGCCTATGATTTTGATCGCCCGCATCCCGCTTACGAAACGATGCTCAATGCCTGGCTCGAGCAAGCCGCTTCGCACATGTTATTTATGGTGCATCCAGCCACTCAAGCCTCTTCGGCACTGGCTTTCGGTGCTGACCGTATCGAAGAGTATCGCGCGCTGTCGAGCGACGCGTTTGCTGCACGCTTACAGCAACGCGGTTTGCAGATTACTCGTCTTTCAACGCTTTTAGCTCATCACGCCCATAAAACTTGACGCCTAAGGCAATGCGCTCACGGCCTTGCGAGCGACGGTGCCGATTGGTGTCGCGCAGCGAATACACGCAGCCACAATATTCTTGCTGATAAAACTCTTCGCGCTTACTGATCTCGATCATGCGAGCCGAGCCACCGTGTTTGCGCCAGTTATACGTCCAGTACAGTAGCTGTTCGTAACGCGCTGCCGCTCGCTCGCCACTTGCGTTGATCTGATTCATGTCTTTCCAGCGCGAGATCCCTAGCGAGCTTGTGATGGTGTCGTAGCCATGCTCGTGGGCATACAGGGCGGTGCGCTCAAAGCGCATATCAAAACACTGGGTGCAACGCTCACCGCGTTCGGGCTCGTTTTCAAGCCCTTTAATGCGTTCAAACCAATTGTCGACATCGTAGTCGGCATCAATCATGCGAATGCCGTGCTTTTCGGCAAACCTGATGTTTTCGTTCTTGCGAATTTCGTATTCTTTAACGGGGTGAATATTGGGATTATAAAAAAAGATATCGTATTGAATCCCAGCCGCCAGCATGGCTTCCATGACTTCGCCCGAGCAGGGCGCACAGCAAGAGTGCAGCAGCACCTTGGTTTTGCCTTCGGGTAATGAAAAACTAGGGCGAAGAGCGTCGGGCACGATCTAATCCAATATATAAAAAAGGTATCTAGAGGCGAGAACACCCAAAGTCAGAAGACGTGCTTGGTGGCGACGCACTACTAGTCGTTGAGCGAACAGTTTAACAAGAAGTGCGACGGCTAAAGTGCCTGCCGGCGACTTACAGTGCCCCAGCTGTCAGAGGTGCTTCACCCAGAACCGCCTGCCACAACTCTTGCACGGCACGGCGCTCTTCAAGCAGTTCGTGTTGCTCGACACGTGCTTTATCTGCCCCTTGTAAGCGCACTTCGTGCTGACGCCGTCGCAAGTTACGGTAGGCGTTGCTGGCGCGCTGCGCTAACTCGACGGGGATGAGGCCGACCTTTCCTGCCAGTTGCAGTAAAGCAATGTTGCCTAGGTTTTTGACCAACTCTGGGTATTGACCTGCATGCACCAAAACTAAATACTGCGTGACAAACTCTAGATCGACCATGCCGCCGTGATCGTGCTTCAAGTCGAACAGCGCGGTTGTGTTCGGGTGCCCTGCTGTCATCTTGTCGCGCATCGCGCGCACTTGTTGGGCAAAAGGTGCTGGTGCACGAGACCGTTTTAAAATCTCTTGCCGTATCTGCTCGAAGGTTACGCCGACGCGCAGGTTTCCAGCGGCAAAGCGCGCGCGCGTGAGTGCCTGGTGCTCCCAGGGCCAGGCGTGATTGTGCTGGTATTGCTTGAAGGACTCGATTGAGGTGGCGAGTAAGCCTGACTCGCCATCTGGTCGCAGGCGCAGGTCAATGTCGTAGAGTCGGCCTGAAGACGTCATGGTCGATAGCCACGAGGTCAGTCGTCGGGCAAGTTTTGCATACAGTTCAGCGGCATCTTCTCTAGAGTCGTCGTACACATAGACAAGATCCAGATCAGAAGAATAGCCAAGCTCTTTGCCGCCTAAGCGCCCGTAAGCAATGATGGCTAACTGGGGTTCGGCTTCACCACCCTCAGCATCCGGCGGACATACCTGCGGCCAAACCCTCGCTAAGGTCTCTTGCAAAAGCATATCAGCCAAGGCCGATAATTGATCGGCTAACCGTTCAACGGTGAGGACCCCTTCAAGATCTTGCGCTAATAGTTGAAAACTGATCTGCCGCTGAGTATCGCGCATCAAATTCATTTGCTGCTCGATATCAAACGAGCCGTCAGGCAAGAGGCAGGCGTTAAGGTCTTCGTGCATCGCGGTCGCCACGCGACCGATATCCACGGGCTCCATCAAGGTAGGCCAGGCAATCAGGCTATCGAGCACCAGCGGGTGTTGAATGACATATTGCGCGGCCCACGGGCTTGCCGTCATTAAGCGTGCAATACGCGCCATGGTTTCGGGATATTCGGCAAGTAGCGCTAGATAAGCGCTGCGCTGCGCGACAGTTTCAATTAAATCTAAAAGCCTTAATGCTGCGGTCAAGGGTTGTGAGGTGTGTTGGGCCGCCTTCAACGCTAGCGGTAGCAACGTGTCAATGCGAGTGCGACTCGTGGTCGATAACGCACGAATCCGGTGACCCTCTAAAAAGCTATCCACTCGCGACGCCAGGGCTGCAGTGTCCTCGCCAAAGGCCAATACACTCGTTTCAAGTGATAAGGTCGGTGAAGATTTGTCGCCTAACTCACGTTCGGCCTCATTAAAGTCATCGCCTAAGCCGGCAATGCGAAACGAGTCGCGAAAGATGTCGGCAACAAAGAGGCGGTGTTTGGCCAGCGTCTGCTCAAATTCGGGCAGCGATACACCCATTGCGCTCGCAAGTGCGGCGAGTTGTTCGGGTCGAACGGGTAGTTGATGCGTCTGTTCGTCTTCTGCATACTGCAAAGCGTGTTCGGCGCGACGCATAAACACATAGGCTTGCGCTAACCGCTCGGCGGTCGCACTCGGGATCAGCGCCGCACGGGTTTGTGCTTCGAGCGCGGCCAATAAGCCGCGCTGTTGCAAAGCGGGCATTCGTCCGCCTTTGATGAGTTGCACCAGTTGCACAACAAACTCAATTTCTCTAATTCCGCCTTCGCCCAGTTTGATGTTCAGTTGTGTGTCTAAACCCGGTCGACTGAAGGATTTTCGCTGTAAATCCAGGCGGATGCGCTCACGTAAGGTGCGCAGTGCCGCCAAGGTACTAAAGTCAAAGTATTTTCGGTACACGAAGGGCTGGCGCAGACTTTCAAATTGTTGCACTTGCGTGGTTGAGTCGCTGTCATCAAATGCGCGGGCCGGTATGACTCGCCCTTTGAGCCACGCATAACGCTCCCACTCACGCCCTTGTGTAAACAGGTACTGTTCAAACGCGTCCAGGCTCCAGGCGAGCGGGCCCGCGTCGCCATCCGGGCGCAGACGTAAGTCAGTGCGAAAGACTTGCCCGTTGGCGTCAAGCTCTGAGAGCACAGGCATCATGCGGCGCGTCAGACGACCATAAAACTCGTGATAGCTCAGCGGCCTGGGGCCCTCGGTTTCGCCTTCTTCGTCATAGAGCATCACCAAGTCAATGTCGGATGAGACGTTGAGCTCACCCCCACCAAGTTTTCCCATGCCAATGATCAACATCTCTTGTGGGCGGCCCGTCAGTGCGTCTTTGGGTTGGCCGTGCTGGGCAACCATGTCCTGCATGATCGTACGATAGGCCTGTTCGATACAACGATCGGCCAAGGTTGTCATGGTGCCCACCACTTCATCAAGCGTGGCGAGCCCCGCAAGATCACGCACCATCAGCAAAAAAAAGGTTCGCTTGCGCAAGGTCCGTAGCACTTGTCGACACGTGGCGAGTTCAAGGATGGCGCTACCAATTGGCGCTCCGGCCAGCTCGGCAAACCACTCATGTAAACGTGCAGTGGTCAGAGGTTGCGAGCGTTCTTGTTCTAGCCAGTTCGCAAACGCTGGATCGCTTTGGGTCAGGCGACGTAACGCCCCAGACCAAGCTATCGAGGAGGAAAAATCGGATTCAGTCATGCTTTGATGCCTAGAACGTGGCCGTGTCACGAAGCTAGGGCGGCTTGAGCGACAAGCTTGCACAATACCCTATAGAATGTGACTTCACAAAATCTTTTTAATTTGCCCGTTTTGCAACCAGTCAAATATCTACTGCGTCTTGCGCTTTTGAGCCTGCTGCTGCTTTATTTTGTAGCAGTTGCAACGATGCTGACGGTGCGGTATTGGGCGTTGCCGCGTATTAATGAATGGCGGCCTCTGATCGAACAGCATGTCTCGACTGCGGTGGGCGCCAAGGTGTCGATCGCAAATATTTCAGCAGACTGGTCTGGGCTCAGCCCAACGCTTGCGGTCCACGATCTTGCTGTCAACGACGTCAATGGTGATGTGTTGTTGCAGGTGCCCGCAGCTTCTGCTGTGGTCTCGTGGCGTAGCCTGCTCGATCTTGAACTGCGACTGAGTCGCTTAGAGATTACTGGCATTGATCTGGCGGCGACGCGTCATGACGATGGCACCGTGTCGATCGCAGGCCATCGTATTGAGCCCCATTCAAACGAGCAACTCAAGTTAGATCGTGACACGCTAGCCGTACGTTGGCTCTTGGATCAGGGCGAGATCGTGATTCGTCAGGCGAGTTTTCGCTGGCATGATCAGTTGCGCCAGGCTTCGGTATTAAAGGTATCTCAGATCGACGTGAATCTGAGTAATAGCTTGTTTCGTCACGAACTCCGTTTGGTAGGGTCGTTGCCCGAGTCTGTCGGTAAGCGCCTTGAGTTCGTGATGCGCACAGAGAACATCCTGAATCAAATCGCTCCTGGCTCGACGCGCGAAGCTGAAATTTTCATCGAAATTCAAGATGTCCATCTTGCCGGCTTAGCGCCCTGGGTCGATGTGCCGGCGGTCGCCGGAAACATCGCCGCGCGTGCCTGGATTGATGTGCACAATGGGCTGTTGGGTCAAACCACACTCGAGGTCTCGGCAAAAAAAATCGCCTTGCCTCTAGCCACGGATGGTAAGAGCGTAGCCTCTGCTCAAACGGCTCAGCTCAGACTGACGGGCTGGCTTGCCGACTTGTTACCTGAGGGATATTGGCCAGTATTAGCCCGAAGTGCAGGTCGGCAGGGCCTTGCCCTGAGCGCAACCACTACCGATCTGAAGGTCGATAGCCCATTGTTTGAGCCGTCATTGCTTGAGCTGGGCGAGGTCACGGCGCGTGCAAAGGTATTGAAAAATGCGGCGGGTGTGCTGGCGATTGATTCGGCGCAGCTTGACCTGAAATCGACCGAACTCGCCGCTCAGTTGCAGGGATCGTGGGCGTCTGGAGGGGCGACTGGCGCTGGGTTGGTGGATCTGACGGGATTGATCGCTAAAGGGCCTGCCAATAAGCTTCATCAGTTCGTGACCACGCTTGCACCCATTGAGGCGCGTCAATTTTTGCGTTCAGCAATCACCCAAGGCCAGCTTAACCAAGCGTCGGTGGCGCTCAAGGGCGACCTTGAACGCTTTCCCTTCAATGAACCCGGTGTGTCGGGCGTGTTCCGGATCGAGGGTCAGTTCAGCGGACTGAGCGTCGACTACGATCCGAGCCGTCCGGGGCTGCCGCATTGGCCTGCGGTGACCCAAGCCCAGGGCAAGCTAGCGTTCGACAAGTTGTCTCTTAGTCTAGACGCCTCAAGTGCTGTACTACTTGATACAAACGGGGCCAGGGTCAATGTGAGTCGGCTCGCACTCAAGGTACCAGACTTTGCGTTGCGCCCTGAACTCTCGCTTGACGCGGTGCTCAATGGTCAAGCCAAAGACTACCTCTCCGTGTTGAGACAGGCACCGTTGCCCAGTGCGTTCAAACCAACGCTTGAGCGCCTCGAAGCAGATGGTCTCTTGACCGTGCCGCTGTCGCTCAACCTCAGGCTTGACACGGGTCAGGCACCGCTGGTCAAAGGTCAGGTCAACTTTGCCGGAAGCACAATCAGCCTTGGGCCTGATCTTCCTACCCTTGAAAATGTTCGTGGGATCCTTGAGTTTTCAGAGCAGTCCTTGCGTGCCGATAATTTGAGCGCTCAGTTTTTAGGCGGCCAGTCGCTGCTGCGTGGCACTTGGGGCGAAGCGACCCAGAGTCTGCAAGCCGAGGGTGCGATTACGGTGGCGGCGCTTAAGGGTTTGGCAGGGGCTCAGGCGTTATTGCCGTTTGCTGGGCAGGTGCGCTATCAGGCCAAACTCGCCTCCACAAAAGACCGTGGCTATGAGGCAGTCGTGAGCTCCACGCTTGAAGGCCTGACGGTTAATTTGCCCGCGCCCCTTGGTAAAACTCCTCAAAGCCGCACGCCCCTCACAGTACGCTGGGTCGCAACGCCGGTCAAAAACGATTTTCGCGAAACTCTGTCTGTGAGTGTACCCAACCTGATCAATGCTCGCTTCGAGCGGCCCGCTGGTGCTCGGCCGTCACCATATTTTTCACGTGCTGCGGTTTCGATGGGCGAGACCTTGCCACTGCCCACCAATGGCTTGGCACTCGATATCAAGCTCGGACGGGTTGATTTTGACGATTGGAGCGCGCTGTTTGAGCAAGTGACTCAAGAGCCTAAACGAACGTCCAAAGTTGAGTTCAGAGTGTTCCCGAGCTTAACGACGGCGCGACTACGTTCGCCGCATTTCATTTTGTCTGATCTAACGTTCACAGATCTTGATCTCACGGCAACACAAGACGCATCTAATCAGTGGTCAGCCCGAATTGCCTCAAAAGAAACGGCCGGAAGCGCTACCTGGAAGGCTGCGGCGGGGGCGCTCGACGGACGCATTCAGGCCAGATTTTCAAAGTTGACCCTAGGGGCTGCAGATGATGGGCAAACTGAAGCATTGAAGATCGACGCCATTGATGCTCAACACTGGTCTGATATTCCTGCAATTGATCTCACCATTGACGACTTCACGTTGTTCGGAAGCCAATTGGGTACGTTGCGGCTAGTGGGCTCGAATCAAAAGCGTACTGAACTCTGGAACATCGAAAAGCTCGATATTCAAAGTGTGGCTGCCACGACGACCGCCACGGGGCAGTGGCGTCTGAAGGGCCCAACACGTGGCGTGCGGCTCAATGCGGATGTTGTCATTCATGACCTCGGTCGTTTTTCAACTCAGATGGGGCATCCAGGGCGCGTGAAAGGCGGTAGTGGCACCATTCAGGCGCAAGTGGATTGGATCAACTTTCCCTGGGCGTATAGTTATCAGGGATTAAATGGTTCTGCCAAGGTCGACCTTAAAAATGGCGTGTTTGAGCACGTGAACTCTCGCAGCGCACGACTCTTAGAGCTCTTGTCGCTTCAGTCCTTGCAAAGGATTTTGAGCTTTAACTTTAGTCCTGGCAACGAATTTAAAGACGGTTTTCCCTGGAGTGCACTCACGGGCAGCTTTGCATTTACCAAGGGTGTGGTGCACACAAACGACCTGACGATCAATAGCCCGATTGCTAGCATTTTGCTAAAGGGCAATTCGGATCTAGATAAAAAACTTTGGGATATGGAGGCCGATGTCCGGCCGCAGTTTGATATGAGCGGTGCGGCGCTTGCAACCGCCTTTGTGGTCAACCCGATTGCGGGTTTAAGTGCCTTGGCCACGCAATTTTTGCTGCGTAATCCCATTGAAAAGGCGATGACCGTTAAATATGCTGTGACTGGCCCTTGGGATGATCCCAAGCTTGAGCCGCGCGAAGCACCCGCGCCCGCTACAGCGCCCAATCGCACTTCTCCCGGCCCTGCAAACTAGCAACTCTGAGAGCGCGTTTGTCGGCAGCAACGCCTCATCGCGAGTCTGGCGCTGCGACAAGTCAGAGGTGCTTAGCGCTTCATCAAATCAAAAAACTCATTGTTGTTCTTGGTTGAACGCATCTTATCCAAGATGAATTCCATCGACTCGACGTCATCCATGTCATGAATAAATTTGCGCAGCACCCAGACTTTTTGCAACAGATCAGGCTTGATCAACAACTCTTCGCGGCGGGTGCCTGACTTGTTTAAATTAATGGCTGGATAGACACGCTTTTCAGCTAAGCGACGCTCAAGATGAATCTCAGAGTTGCCCGTACCTTTGAATTCTTCGTAAATCACTTCGTCCATGCGGCTGCCAGTTTCAATCAAGGCTGTACCGATGATGGTGAGTGACCCACCTTCTTCAAGATTACGTGCAGCGCCAAAAAACCGCTTAGGTCGCTGCAGTGCATTGGCATCAACGCCGCCAGTCAGCACCTTGCCCGAGGCCGGCACTACCGTGTTGTAAGCGCGTGCCAGACGAGTAATCGAGTCCAATAAGATCACGACGTCTTTTTTCATTTCAACCAAACGCTTAGCCCGCTCGATGACCATCTCAGCGACTTGAACGTGACGGGTCGCGGGTTCGTCAAAGGTTGACGCTACGACTTCGCCGCGTACGGTGCGCTGCATCTCTGTCACTTCTTCTGGACGCTCGTCAATCAGCATCACGATCATGACTGCGTCAGGGAAGTTATCAGTGATTGCATGCGCAATATGCTGCATCATCACCGTTTTGCCCGACTTCGGACTTGCAACGATCAGTCCGCGCTGTCCTTTACCAATCGGAGCAAAAATATCAAGGATGCGACCCGTCAGGTTTTCTTCGCTTTTGATGTCACGCTCAAGCGGCATGACTTTATCTGGGTGCAGTGGGGTCAAGTTTTCGAACATGATGCGATGTTTGATCGCCTCAGGAGCATAGCCATTGACCTTGTCGACTTTCACCAAGGCAAAATAGCGCTCGCCATCTTTGGGGGTGCGCACCTCGCCCTCAATCGAATCGCCAGTGTACAAATTAAAGCGACGAATTTGTGAGGGCGAAATATAAATATCGTCGGTACTGGCCAGATACGAGGTATCGGGCGAGCGCAAAAAACCAAACCCGTCGGGTAAGACCTCTAAAACGCCATCACCAAAAATTTGTTCGCCTTGCTTAGCCCGCTTTTTCATGATGGCAAACATCAGCTCTTGTTTGCGTAAGCGACTAGCGTTTTCGATTTCGAGGCCAGCGGCCATTTCGAGCAGCTGCGAAACGTGCTGCGCCTTCAGTTCGTTCAGGTGCATTGATGTCAGTGTAAAAAATTACTTCAAATTAGAAGAGGAAGAGGAAAGAACAGTGTTTACAAACGAACAGCCCGCGTTAAGCGAAGCCAGTGGCGAGCCACGAAGGGGCTCGCGCGTGACGGCATCTTAGATCGCGCTGTCTAACCATGCGGTTAATTGTGCTTTGGACAAGGCGCCGACTTTGGTGTCAGCCACTTTGCCATCTTTAAATAACATTAAGGTTGGGATACCACGAATACCAAAGTTACCGGCCGTCGCTTGATTTTCATCAACATTCAGTTTGGCAACAGTCATTTTGCCAGCATACTGAGCCGCAACTTCTTCGAGCATCGGGGCGATTTGTTTGCAAGGGCCGCACCAGGCTGCCCAGTAATCAACCAGCACAGGTTGTGAAGATTTGATGACGTCCGCGTCAAAGCTGGCGTCGCTCACGTTTTTGATGTGTTCGCTCATGGTTTTTCTCTGAGAGTGATCGGTCTGGCAAATTTGGAATATTTTTTGCTTTTACATTCGGCAATGCCGTTCAGCAAAGTTGGCTGAAACTGCATGGGATCACTTTTTTGGGATCCTTGGTGACTGCGTCGCCACCTGTCTTAACTGCATTAAAGCATAACATCATCTGATTTTGTTAGCTTTGAGGTGTTTGGCGCCCAAACGACCGTGCAGAATAACAACTCTAGGTCAGCGATCGGCTTGTCGGCTCAGTCGGTTGTGCGGTGCCAGAGCACCGCTCGGCCCTCGTTTTGCCTTTGAAACTGCCTGCTGCTGCATTTTCCGTAAAATGGCGCATCTTGTCTTGCAATTGGGGATCTCTTGAGTACTAAGTCTTACAACGAGTCATCGATTCGGGTGCTGAAAGGCCTTGAACCTGTGCGCCAGCGGCCTGGCATGTACACCCGCACTGAGCATCCGCTTCATATTATTCAAGAAGTTCTCGATAACGCGGCCGATGAGGCCTTAGCCGGCTTTGGTAAGCATATTCAAGTCACGTTGCACGCAGACGGCAGCGTCACAGTCGAAGACGATGGGCGCGGCATCCCGGTGGGATTGCACCCCGAAGAAAAAGCCCCTGTGGTCGAACTCGTATTTACTCGCCTCCATGCGGGCGGAAAATTCGACAAAAAGGGCGGCGGTGCCTACGCCTTCTCGGGCGGTTTGCACGGGGTCGGTGTCTCGGTCACGAACGCGCTGTCAAAACGCCTTGAATTGGTGGTGTGGCGCGAGGCGGCTGCGCATCGTATGGTGTTTGCCAATGGCGACGTTCTTGAGCCGCTGGCAGTGGTTCCCGAACTGAATCGCAAAAAATCAGGCACGCGGGTCCGTGTGTGGCCCGACAACAGTTTTTTTGATTCGGGCGTCATCCCTCTTAACGAGTTGATGCACTTGCTACGCAGTAAAGCCGTGTTGATGGCAGGGGTCAAAGTCACCCTTGTCAACGAAAAAACTGGCGATACCCGCAACTGGCAATATGAAGACGGCTTAGCGGGCTATTTATCCGGGGCGCTTGAAGGGCTTGAATTGCGTGTGCCAATGTTTCAGGGCGAGCAATTCGCGCTGGCCGACCACGAAACCTTTGCGCAAGGTGAGGGGGCTCAGTGGGTGGTGGTTTGGGCCGATGAGGGCAATGTGGTTCGCGAGTCGTACGTCAACCTGATCCCCACCCCCGCGGGTGGTACCCATGAAGCGGGCCTGCGCGAAGGTTTATTCAGCGCCGTCAAAGGGTTTGCCGAGTTGCATAGCTTGCTGCCCAAAGGCGTCAAACTGTTGCCTGAAGATGTATTTGCCCGAGCAAGCTTCGTTTTGTCTGCCAAAGTGCTTGACCCGCAGTTTCAAGGCCAGATCAAAGAGCGTCTCAATAGTCGCGACGCCGTGCGTTTAGTGGGTGGTTTTGTGCGCACTTCACTCGATCTTTGGTTAAACAGTAATGTCGAGTACGGTAAAAAATTGGCAGAACTCGCCATTCGGCAAGCCCAGGCGCGCGCTAAGTCTGCGCAAAAAGTTGAAAAACGTAAAAGTTCGGGTGTGGCGGTGCTGCCCGGAAAGCTCACTGATTGTGAATCGTCTGATTCATCGCGCACTGAAGTGTTTTTGGTTGAGGGTGATTCGGCAGGTGGCTCGGCCAAAATGGGTCGGGATAAAGAATTTCAGGCGGTCTTGCCCTTGCGCGGTAAGGTCCTAAACTCCTGGGAAGTCGATCGCGATCGCCTCTTTGCTAATAATGAAATTCACGATATTGCGGTTGCCATTGGTGTCGATCCACATGGCCCTAAAGACACGCCTGATTTGTCGGGGCTGCGCTACGGCCGCATTTGCATCCTGTCAGACGCTGACGTCGATGGTTCCCATATCCAGGTGCTGCTACTGACTTTGTTCTATAAACATTTTCCACGACTCGTTGAGTTGGGTCACGTGTACGTGGCGCGTCCTCCTTTGTTTCGTGTCGACGTCCCTGCGTTGGGTAAACGCCCAGCTCGCAAAATATACTGCCTCGACGCTGGCGAGCTTGAGGTGGTCCAAGACAAGTTGCGTAAAGAGGGGGTTCGAGAGGGCTCGTGGGATATCAGCCGCTTTAAAGGCTTAGGCGAAATGAGCCCAGTGCAACTCTGGGAAACAACCATGAATCCCGACACCCGTCGCATGTTGCCGGTCGGCTACGGTGCGTTAGCACCGGCAGACACCACAGCGATGTTTGACATGTTGATGGGTAAAAGCGAATCGGGTGCGCGACGCACTTGGCTCGAAGACAAAGGTAATCTTGCAGAGGTTGATATTTAAATGACTGACGGTACTCAACCTGGTTTGTTTGATCAAAAAGAGGATGGTGAATCCCTGACGCTGGGCCTGTATGCCGAGCAGGCGTATTTGGATTATGCGGTCTCAGTGGTGCGCGGACGCGCCTTACCCGATGTGGGTGATGGCCAAAAACCCGTGCAACGTCGTATTTTGTACGCGATGCAGGCGATGGGCCTGCAGTCGGGCGCCAAACCCGTCAAATCTGCACGTGTGGTGGGTGATGTGCTCGGTAAGTATCACCCACATGGTGATCAGGCCGCGTACGACGCCTTGGTGCGGATGGCGCAACAGTTCACGTTGCGTTACCCCCTGATTGATGGTCAGGGTAATTTTGGTTCACGCGATGGCGATAACGCTGCGGCGATGCGTTACACCGAGGCGCGACTGACGCCGTTTGCTCGTCTGCTGCTCGACGAGCTCGACGAGGGCACGGTCGATTTCGTGCCGAACTACGACGGTAGCCACCAAGAGCCCGACATGTTGCCCGCACGTCTGCCCGTCATGTTACTTAACGGCGCCTCAGGCATTGCGGTCGGCATGGCCACAGAAATCCCCTCGCATAATTTGCGCGAGATCGGGCAGGCTTGTGTTGCGCTGCTCAAGCAACCTAACTTGTCTGATGCCGCTTTGTTTGAAATGGTGCCCGGGCCTGACTTTGCGGGTGGCGGGCAAATCATTACAGCTGCAACAGACATTGCACAAATTTATCAAACTGGCCGCGGCTCGATTAAGGCGCGCGCACGTTGGCAGTTTGAAGAGATGGCACGAGGTCAGTGGCAATTGGTCGTTCATGAGTTACCCCCGGGCGCCTCATGTCAAAAAGTCCTCGAAGAGATCGAAGATCTCACCAATCCAAAGGTAAAAACCGGTAAAAAAGCGCTGACACCCGAGCAGCAGCAGACCAAGGCTCAAATGCTAGGTCTGCTCGATGCGGTGCGTGACGAGTCGGGTAAAGATGCCGCGGTACGTCTGGTATTTGAACCAAAGACATCGCGGATTGATCGCGACGAGTTGGTCAACACCTTGCTGGCGCAAACCAGTATGGAAACCAGCGTCTCGATGAATTTGGTATGCATTGGCACAGATAAGCGTCCCCGCCAGAAAGGCTTGCGTCAGGCGTTGCTCGAGTGGATTGATTTTCGCACCAGTACTGTCTTGCGTCGCACCCAGTACCGCTATGACAAGGTGACAGATCGCATCCACGTGCTCGAAGGCCGCATGCTGGTCTATCTCAACGTCGATGAAGTGATCAAAACGATTCGAGAGTCTGACGAGCCGCGCCCTGCGCTGATGCAACGTTTTGCATTGACCGAACGTCAGGCCGACGACATCCTTGATATGCGTTTACGTCAGTTGGCCCGTCTCGAGGGTTTTAAAATTGAGCAAGAGCTCGCTGATAAGCGTGCCGAGCAAGGCAAACTCAAAGAGCTCATCGAGCAGCCAACAGCACTTAAACGCACGGTCGTGCGAGAGATCGAAGCCGATATCAAGACCTATGGTGATGAGCGTCGCACACTGATCAAGACAGCCGAGCGCGCGGTGCTTGAGGTCAAGATCATCGACGAACCTGTGACGGTGATTGTGTCGCAAAAAGGTTGGCTACGCGCCCGACAAGGGCACGGGCACGACGCAGCTCAGTTTTCCTTTAAAGCCGGTGACGCTTGTTACGGTATTTTTGAGTGTCGCAGTACTGATACGTTGATTGCGTTCGGTGACAACGGACGCGTGTATTCGGTGGCGGTCTCGGCGTTGCCTTCAGCGCGTGGTGATGGCGCGCCGGTGACGTCGATGATTGACCTTGAGGTCGGTTCGCGCGTCGAGCACATGGTGGCAGCACAAGCAGATTCAGCCTGGTTGTTAGCCACACAACAAGGTTTTGGTTTTGTCGCCAAAATTTCAGACATGACAAGCCGCCAGCGCGCGGGCAAACAGTTCGTCACTCTTGAGCCTAAAGACGGTTTGCTGCGCCCAGTGCCGATGTTTGCGCAAGCCGTGCGAGTGGTGTTCTTGTCGTCTCGCGGCCGCATGCTGTTGATCGAAGCCTCTGAGATCAAGTCTCTAGCCTCAGGCGGGCGCGGTACTATTTTGATGGGGCTTGATGCGCCAGATGTCTTGGCCCAGACGGTTCCGGTGTCAAAGGCCGGCCTGCGTGTGACTGGAACCTACCGCAATAAACAAGTTGAAGACGTCTTGTCGGGTGCTGAACTTGCCTCTTATTTATCAAAACGTGCCCGCAAAGGAAAATTATTATCCGTTCGCAGTAAAGAGCCCGTACTTTCGCCGGTTCTTTGAAAGTAGAATCCTGCAGTAGCGTTTTGCAGTGGTATTACCTTTGTCGATGCTGTCATACAACAGTAGAGTTTTACAGCGGTAATGCCTACATGGGTGCCGTGATACAGCAGCAACGTTTTACAGCGGTAATGCCCATATGGGTGCCGTCATACCGCAGCACCGTGGTTGAGCAGTACCGCCTTTCTTGACTCATTTTTAGGTTAAAGCGATTATGTCGTTTCAAATTACGATTCAGCCCAGTCAACACCAATTTGCCGCCGAGGCCGATAAAAGCGTGCTGGATGCTGCCCTGGCAGCCGGTATCGTCTTGCCCTACAGCTGCCGCAGCGGGGCCTGCTCAACGTGTAAGGCCAAGGTCTTATCGGGCTCGGTCGAGGCGGGCTCAAGTCCTGCCCAAATTCTCAGTGCCGATGAAATTGAAGCCGGCTTCACCTTGCTTTGCCAGGCTCGTGCAACCTCTGACCTTGTGATTGAGTCGCGTGAATTGCGCTTGGCCTCTGACATTCAGATCCGTAAGATCCCTTCGCGTGTGACAACGATTCAGCGTCCAACAGCAGATGTGGCGTTGCTGACTTTGCAATTACCCGCAACTGAAACGTTTCGTTTTCATGCTGGGCAATATATCGAAGTCATCCTTAAAGATGGCAAACGGCGCAGCTATTCAATGGCGAATGCGCCGCATTCAGCTAGCGCACTTGAGCTGCATATTCGTCACCTGAGCGGTGGTTTGTTCACCGACCACGTGTTTGGGGCAGGTGCAACGGCCATGAAAGAGCGCGAAATTCTGCGACTCGAAGGGCCCTTTGGCTCATTCTTCTTGCGTGAAGATAGCCAATTACCGATTGTGATGCTCGCCAGCGGCACCGGCTTTGCTCCGATCAAGTCGATTGTCGAGCACATGGTGCAGCAAAATATTCATCGCCCCATTACTCTGTATTGGGGTGGTCGGCGGCCCAGTGATTTGTACATGAACGAGCTGGTCGAGCAGTGGTCCAAGACTATCCCCGATTTTACCTATGTACCCGTGATCTCAGACGCGTTACCTGAAGATGGATGGACCGGCCGCACCGGCTTTGTACACCGCGCGGTGATGCAAGACTTTCCAGATCTGAGTGGTTATCAAGTCTACGCGTGCGGCGCCCCGATCGTGGTCGACTCAGCGCGTCGCGAATTTGTGGTCACTTGCCATTTGGCCGAAGAGGCTTTCTTTGCCGATTCCTTTACCTCAGAAGCAGACCTTGCCGCGGTAAAATAAATTTGAGTGTCAAGAGTGCGCAGTACAAAAGTAATTTAAGCTATTCAACCTTAGTGTTCGACTTTTAACGGAACTGAAAGCGTGATTTTCTTAACTCGACTCGCAGTGATTTTAGGCGCTAGCTGTTTGCTCACCGGGCTGGCTCATGCTGACCCGATTGAGGTGCAGGTTTGGCATACTTTAACTTCAGTCAATAAATCTGAATTCGAAAAGATTGCTAAGCAATTTAATAACGAGCAATCTGACGTTAAGGTTGTTCTCAAGGGGTTTGATCACCAAGCCGCCTTGCGGGCACAAGCGACGGCTGCGATGACTTCGCCGGGCGCGGGCAAACCTAATCTTGTGCAGATTGAAGACAACCGTTCGCCCGAACTAATTGCGCAGCACAAAAATATCGTTCCTCTCTACGATTTGTTAAAGCGTCATCCGATTGCAGATTTAAATTGGTTCTTGTCCCAAACAACAGGCTTCATGCGCGACGCTCAGGGCCGGTTGATGGCCTTTCCGTTTATGGCCGAAATTCCTGTGATGTTTTACAACTTGGATGGCTATCAAAAGGCCGGGCTTGATGCTGCCAAGCCCGCTAGCACCTGGCCCGAACTGCAAAATCATTTGCTGGCGTTGCGTGACAAGGCGAACTACGACTGTCCGCTTGGCATCAGCCAACAGGTGAATACTCATCTTGAAAATCTAGCCCCTATCAACAACGCGGTCTATGTCACGCCTGGCAACGGGCTAGATAATAAAGCGAAGCAACAGCCCGAACTCAATTTGGCCGACCCTGTGTTTATGCGCCACATGTCAATCATGGTGAGTTGGAAGCGTTCAGAATTGCTCACGCAATATAGCAACGGCACCGAAGCCGATGCGCTATTTGCTAAAAACACATGCGCAGTCATCACGACCACGTCTGGTGCTTTAGGTCAGATGCTTGATACCCGAGGTTTAAAATTTGGTATGGCGCCCTTGCCCTTCTATGATCAGGTAAGCCCAAAGGCGGGCGCACCTTTCGTGAGTGGTGGCGCTTTATGGGCCGTAGCGGGTCACACCAAAGAGGCTGACAAAGCAACGGTTGCTTTCTTAGCGTATCTTTCTAAACCAGTGATTGCCGCTAACTGGCATCAACGCACCGGCTATTTGCCATTAACCGATGCAGCCTTTCGCGCTGCAAACGTGTCGCTTTACGATAAGGTGCCTGGCATTCGCTTGCTGGTTGATTCAATGCGTACCGTCAAAGATCAAAATAGTCGCGGTTTTCGTGCACGTAACTATCACAGTATCGAGCCAATTTTGAGTCGTCAGTTTGATGCGGCCTTATCGGGCAACACGCCACCTGTAGCGGCGCTAACGATGGCGCTCGACGAGTCGCGTCCGTTGATGCAAGATCCCGCGTTGGCCAAGGCAGCACCCGCAACGCGAAAAAAATAATGAAAGTCTATGAGGCGTAAAGTCCGCAATAGGTAAAGTCTATGAGGCGTAAAGTCAGCAATAGGTAAAGTCTATGAGGCGTAATGTCAGCAATAGGTAAAGTCGCTGATAAGTCAATTCGGTAATACTCAAAAAAGAGTTGTCAGTGATTAAAACGAGGCCTTTAGGTCTCGTTTTTTTTGCGCGCTTTTTTCGTCTATGCGTGAGTCACACAATTGTGCTCACCGCTGACACCGATCAAGATCACTCCTTGTTAAATATTTACGGGCGAGTGAGTCATGACGATACGTGGCACTTGGTTGATGTTTTGTTTTTTGTTGCTCTCTGGGTGTATGGGTCCTGCCGGGCGGCCTTGGCCGAGTGAGCAGCCCGGTGGCACCAATATCCCCTCTGGTAAGCTTGATTTTGGCTGGAGGCTGTCGGGCGATCGTGCAGTCGCACCGCTGCAAGTTTTTTCAGACACCTCTCGCACCTGGTTGCAATGGCTGCCCGGGCAGATGCTGCCGATTATCTTGGGCGCAAGCGAACAAGGCGAGCAGGTTTTAACCTATCTGCGTCAAGGTCCTTACACCATTATTGAAGGGCACTGGCCCACCTTGATGTTTCGCTCTGCACGTCAACAGGCGCGGGCTCGGCGTGTCGGGGCGTCTGTTGCATCGTCTGGCACCGCGCAGCATACTGATTCGCAATACCGGATGGCCGTGCCACACCCTTCGGGCTCACACCAGCAGTCGAGTGCGCAGCAGCAATTAAGTTCTCAACAGCATTCGAGTGCACAGCACCAGCTTGGTTTGCATCAACAGTCGAATTCGTCACAGCCGTCGACTCATTCGCAGCGGCCATTTTTTTCGGTCAGTCACACTGACCTTCATCTCAGGCAAGCCTTGATTCGGTGGGCCGGCTTAAGTGGTTGGCGCTTTGAGCCTGAACATTGGGCGGTCGATGTCGATATTCCCTTGTCGGCCTCAGCAATTTTTTCAGATGATTTCATTTTGTCGGTGCAAGCGCTGCTCGCCTCGACTGAGTTGTCGGATCGCCCCTTGCAACCGTGCTTTTATTCCAATCAGGTGTTACGAATCGTGCCCGTCGCTGAGCCCTGCGACCGTACTCTTGGCGACGGCACCTCGACATGACTAAGACCTTCCTCTCTACTGCTTTGCCCGTCATCCTGGCCACCGCCACACTTAGTGGCTGCGCTCTTCCTCAGCGCCTCAAGCAGCTCGATACAGAGGTTGGACAGACGCGCCAGACGATTGCACGTGCGCAAACTGACTTTGAGGCTCGTACCAATAACCGAGCCCAAAAGCTCAAGGCGCAGCAAGTCGAAAAGCCTTGGCTCGCGAGTCGCGCCGTTCCACTCGCGCGCGAAGTCACCTTGCCGGCGGCGCTGCGCGCCAAGGTCAACACCACCATGCTGTATCGCGGCGGTAAAAGTGATCTTGTGTTGTTGGCTGAGCGAATCACTCAGGCAACGGGCGTGCCGGTACAGATTCAGCCTGAAGCCCTGCTGCCGGCCGAAAGCTTTTTGCCTCGACTCAGCCTTGGTGCGATGACACCTGTGGTGGTGATGCCGCATCAAGTTTTAATCGACATGGGCCCGCAACCGCTTCCCAAGATTCTCGATCAAATTTCAAAACGCTTAAACCTTAACTGGCGTTTCTACCAGGGCGCGATCGAGTTCTATCGAACGCAGACCCAAGTCTTTGATGTCAGGTCGTTGACGCTTTCTGCTCAAGCTGACGCTCGTTTAGGTAGAGGCGCTAACGCCAAGGCAGGGGGGTTTGACAGTACGTCGAGCACTTCGCTTAAGAGCACCGAGCAACACGCGCTTGAGGCGATCAAATTACGCCTTGAGCCGCTCTTAACTCGAGCGGGTGTCGTGGCCGGACAGCCTGGTGCCTTGAGCTCTTTGATTGTGACCGATACGCCCGAGGCACTGCAGGCGGTTAGCCGCTTTATCGAGCGCGAAAATCGGACGTTGACGCGCCGAGTCCGTTTAATCTTTGAAGAGATCTCTCTGCAAACTCACGAAGATTTAGAGTTTGGTCTTGATTGGGATGCGTTATTTACGCAAGGCAATTTTGCTGCGGCCTTGTCTGCCCCCGTTGCAGGCGCCGGTGTGGGTGTGGCTCGGGTCGCACTTGACGCCGCGCATGGCCCGATGCAGTCCTCTAAGTTTATTGTGAGTGCGTTGGCCAAGTACGGCACCGTCGTGCGCCATGTTTCGATGCCGGTGCTCACGCTAAATAAGCGTCCAGTGACTCACGCCATTCGAACAACCTTTTCGTATGTCGATCAAGTGAAAGCGTCTGGCAGTGGTGCTTCGGGCGTACCGGGGGCGGGTAGTGGACTGCCCTCAATGTCGGTCAGTCAGAAAGAAGAAACCGTAGGTTCTTTTCTGACCCTTGTGCCAGATGCCCAAGATGACGGACAGATCCTGCTGTCGGTTGCCTTTGACAACACGGTTGCGCAACCACTTAAAACGCTCACGATTGGCGAGCACAGTAGTCGCATGCAGATTCAGCAAATCACCATCGATGGTAACGGCACCGTACAACAAGTTGCACTGCGACCTGGGCAGCCCATGTTGGTGTCTGGTTTTGAGCAACGGCAGGGTGAGGCAGATCGGGCACGCTTAAGTGCGGATGCGCCGATCGCCTTCGGTGGAAGCGACCGGGTGAAACACAACAAGACGATTACGCTGATTGTGATTACCGCTCAAGTTGAAGAGGGCTTTTAAAGTGGAGGCCCAGCTTGAGCGCTCGTCAACGTCGCGAGTCAGTCCGCCTGTAAAAACTGTGGTGGTGCGCAACGCCCTTGGTCAACCGGTGATCTTTGGTATGGATTGGACTGCCGTGGTGGGCGGCCAACCCCTGAAGCTAGCCAGAAAGCGTGCACGCCTGGCACGTGCCACACACTATTTGCTGATCGGTGCCCCTGCAACGACAGTTGGGTGTGTGCAGCTCGAACGGCAATATTTCGCACAGTCTTGCGGAATCTATTCGGCAGCCGCACTATTTGCTATTGCTTACCCCAGCGCAGCAGTGGCATGTCTTGTGCGTTTTGAAGAGGGCGGCTGCTGGATGGTGGCATCGCATTCGGGTTCGATCATCTCTGCAACAGACCGTTGGTTTGTAGATGCTCAAGCCGCCCTTGACGCGCTCAATGCTATTCGCCTTCGCTTTCCGAATCTGGTGGTGTATGAAGAGCTTGTCGCAAGTTCGACTCAGCTACCAGGCTGGCTGAATGACAAGTGCGCAGAGCAAGCGCGAGTGTCTGCGCAGCAGACTACCCGGATCGGAGGCAAGTCTCGTGCCACGGTATTGGCGCTAGTGATCGCGATGGGTCTTTGGATCAACTGGATTGAGAAAAGCTCTGAGGATGGTTCAGCCATACCGCAGGCTCATCCTGGTCAAAGATGGCTCGACACGATGGGACAGTACGCCCAGCAACATCCGGTGCACGCCTTTGCGGATCTGATGCAAGTGATGGCAGCTTGGCGTCGCGTACCGTTTGATCCTGCCGGCTGGCAATTGTTACGAGTGCAGTGCGAGCCCGTCTTAATTGATTGGTCGTGCGCGGCTCATTATCGTCGTCAGCATCGATTTGCATTAAATCAACATCTTGAGGCCGTCAAGCCAGGTGAGTGGGAGTTTCACGCCGTAGCGCTTGATCGTGCCATGCTGACCTGGAATCTGGTACACGCTGCGCGGCCTTTGGACTTTTCTCAAGAGCCATTGCGCGTTGACTGGATGACGAGCTTGCAGCGCTTGAGCCCATTGTTTGAGCATATACAACTTGGACTTGCCGCTAAGTTACCCATGAATGCACCGGTTGATTCGCAAGGTCGCGTACTTGAACGACCTGTGAGTTTGCCAAATTGGCACCAGCGCTCGCTAGCCTTAAAAGGCCCGCTGCGCGCGATGACTGCGCTGCAAGAGCTCACCGCTCCGGTGCGCTGGCGTAGTGCGACGCTTGAGGTCGGGAATATTTCTGGGCAAGAACTGACACGTAGTGCCTTGGTCGTACAACTTATCGGAGACCTGTTTGAACACATTCCATAATCATTCGGTGAGACATCCTAAGCGGCTGTTGTGTTTTACCGCCATCGCATTATTCGTCAACGTCTCCGTAGCTTTGGCACGCGAAAGTGTCACGCAACAAGCGACGATTGACGAGTTGTTGCAACTTGACTCGCAAGCCGCTTTGTTGGCAGCTAGAAAAAATATTTTTGGAGTGACGCAGCAGCCTCAAGCAGGCTCTGGAACAGACGTTGGTCGCCCCGATGGCAATCAGGTTTTAGCCATCTATGGCATTGGCAAAATTTTGACTGCCGAGGTGCTCTTAGAGTCTGAGCCGCACGTATTTAAACATTCGCGCGCGCAGCCAATTTTAGGGCCCTCTTTGCAATACCGACTAGAGCGAATTTTGCCGCCTTGCGTGTATTTAAAAAAAGCAGGCCAAACGCATGTCATCTGTTTGCGTCAAAACCCTTAGAAGAATGTACCTGCCGTGTTTACGCGATTGCAAGAGGATTTATTCATGCTGCTCACTCGATTAGTCAACCGTATTCAAACTGAAAGCGCCACTCACGCGCCGGCGTATGTCGCGATCCCCACGCACGACGCTCTCATGCAGTTATCTCCTGCTTTTGTACGATCACTGGCACATGAGCTTGCCGTGCTCGGCTTAAAAGGTCGAGTGTGTCCGGTTTCTTTTTCGGATGGTAGTGCCGGCGTGTTTACCTTGCTTGAGTACTGCTACGACGATCAGACTCGCGCGGTGCTCGAGTTACTCAGACGGCGGGGGGTGCGTTTGAACGAACCGCATCTCTTCGTGTTGCCCCCAGCGCTCTTGCTCGCGATTGATAAGTCCGCAGATGAACAAATTTCGGCATCCTCTAGTGCTTACACAGACCGACAAACTAAGCAGGGTGCGCTGTCCGTGGCGTTTGATGCCGTATTGCGCTGGGGGGTTGTGCGTCAGGCAAGCGATATACACTTTAACGTCAATCGCAATCGCTATTCATCACCCGTTTTCTTTACGCTAGCGGGCCGCTATGTGTCGCCGCCCGAGTTCTCTAATCTACCCACCTCAACCGTGCTCGATATGCTTGCAGTGGCGTGGATGGATATTGAAGGTGGTAACGGGGCTGTCTTTGATCCGATGATTGAGCAACAAGGGCGCTTGAACCGCACTGTCGATGGCCAAAGGCTATTGCTTCGATGGGCTTCGCTCGCGACTGATGTGGGCCCCTCGGTATGCCTGCGACTGTTAGTGATGGACGAGTCTAAGTTGACTCCAGATCTTCAGGCGTTGGGCTACCTGCCCGAGCAGATTGCGCTATTTGAGCGGCTTGAGTCAACCGATGGTGGAGCTGTTGTTTTAGCTGGTACTGTGGGTTGCGGAAAATCCACCACGATTGCAACGCTGATGCGCGCGATTGCTGCTGAGCGTAAGGTCATTACCCTTGAGGATCCCGCCGAGTATTTAATCCCTAATGCGCTTCAAAACACAGTCTGCCGAAGTTTTTCAGAGCAAGACGACTACGCCTTTGATGCCAAGCTCAAAGCGATCAAGCGTTCGGCCATGAACGATTTGCTGATCGGCGAAATTAGGGATCACACGACGGGCCGCGCTTTTATGGATTTGGCTGCGTGCGGCGTCAATCTTTACACGACGGTGCACGCGGGGTCGGCGCTGTTGATACCCGATCGGTTAGCGTCAAGCTTTATTGGTGTCGCCCGAGATTTGTTAGCCACACCCGGCGTTCTCAAACTGTTGGTGTTTCAGGCGTTGATGGTCAAGCTGTGCCCCAGTTGCTCGCTGACGATCGATCAAGCGCGGCATCAGCCACAGTGGCAAGGCCTTGCGGCCCAGGCTGGCAGTCAAGAGCGGCTAGAAGGTTGGGTCACTCGCATTGAGGCCAATATTGGAGTGTCGCGCGACGCTCTTAGATTTCGCAATGAGCAGGCCTGCTCAGCGTGCGATCATTCAGTTTCGATCTTGCGCGGTACGGCAGGACGTACGGTTATCGCCGAAATGATAGAGCCGCTGTGCGAGCCAGAGTTCCTTGAAGGCGTTAAGAACCAAGACGGTGTCGGGCTGTATCGCTGGTTTACCCAAAGAAGTCAGCAGGCGCTGCTGACGGCCGAACCACAACGTCAGTCCGCTGGGCAAATTGCGATTTATAAAATGGCGCAGGGCCTTCTGGACCCCCGCGATGTGCAGGCACGCTTTGGTGCCTTTGCTGCAGTGGCCTCTGTGCGGGGGACTCGTGCGTAAGATGCTATCTAGCTTGATGGACTCTTGCCGGGCAAGGCGGCTCCCAGACTGGCGCCTGCGTGTAGCGGCTTATCGGTTTCGTTCGTTACGCGCTGATTATTATGATTACCTCGCAGAGATGATTGCGATGACCTCAGGGGCCAAAACGCTGCTGAGTATGTTTGAAGATGACGCTCTGCGCTATCGCGGCCTGGGCGCACGGGGCATTCTGTCACGTTATTGGGCCCAACAGTTTCCCAAGAGTGGGGGCGATCTGTTTACGACCTGGTTTGGTTCGCTGCCAACAGAAGATCTGGTGGCCGTGCAGGCCGCTCAATATGCAGGGTCGGGAGCCTTGGCCCAGACGTTACGGCAGTTGGCGACGGTCGTGCGCACCACTGACGCGGCGAGTCAGGCGTTTATGCAAACAGTATGCGTTGGTTTGGTTGGTGTAGTGGTGGCAATTTGCGCTGTGTTTTCGATTCCAGTTTTAACTGCAGATCATCTTGCGCGCGTATTTTCTGAAGTGCCACCCGAGCTCTATGAACCCTGGTCGCGTGCACTGTTCGCGACCTCTGAGCAGTTAAAAAACCTGTGGCCCGTGTTGTTGTGTTTGACGGCAGGGGTTACCACGACGGCTATTTGGTCGTTGTCGCAATGGTACGGTGCTGCTCGCAGCTTCGCTGATCAATGGGGGATTTGGCGACTATACCGAGTGGTCCAAGCGGTCAGATTTTTGTCCCTGTTGGCGATCTTGCTAAAGCCCCGCGGCAATACCAGCGCGCGCTTGCGCGAAGCGCTCTTGATTCAGCAGCGCGGCGCCTTGCCCTGGCTCAATCATCATCTCGAAAAGATGCTGATGCGTATTGACGCCGGTTCCTTGGCGATTGAGGCGCTAAACACCGGCTTAATCGATCGTGAAACGTGGTGGTACTTCACCGATATGGTGCATACGCTGGGGCTCGATGAAGGCTTGCAACGAACCAAACATCGGTTGGCGGTGCACACCGTCCAGCGCTTGCAAAGGCAGGCAATGACCTTGCGGTGGTTGTTGCTGCTCACGGCGGTTGCGGTGGTGTTCGCGATCGCGTTTTGGCATTTTCGTGTGTTCGACGAACTCAGACAGTCGTTGAGCTTGCATTACGCACGTTGATAATTTTTTTGACCTATTCAATCTATTTAATTTCGGAGCTCCTGCGATGAATAAACCTCTTTTGATGCACGCTGACGCTGTAGTCGCCAGTTTGATGCGAGTCAGTTTGATACCACCACCTTTGTCTTTGTCAGGGCAGCGCGCGCGACGCTTGGCTGCGCAACGAGGGTTTTCGTTGATCGAGATTTCGATCGTGACGACCTTAATGATGTTGATCGCAATCATCGGAATTCCGGCGATTCAAGGTTATGTGATTGAAAATAAAGTGCCTCGTGTTGCTGAAGAGATACAGCGTTTTGTTGCCCGAATGAAAGCCAATACCAACGGTTTTGGGGCAAGCCCATATCTGGGGCTGGATAGCGGCGCTTTGGCTAACGCGTTGCGCACCTCAAGTGTGGTGTCGGTGACGGGCTTTGGGCCTCGCGCGAGCGTGGCACATGGTTTGGGTGGCACGGGGCATTCTGGGCGCGGGGTGATTTCTGTCGAGCCGCAAGCCGTAGCGGGTGGGTCTAGTGGTTCGGCTTTTTCTTTGACGTTGAATGATGTCAATCAGGCGGCTTGCCCGGCACTCGCCTCGATTTTGCAACGCTTGGCCGAGGTGGTAACAATCGCTGGTGCCAGCGGCCCGATGATGGTGAAGAACACCTTGACCGAACCCAATATGGCCTATAACCCGGTGCTCGCTGACGCGCAGTGTGTGAGCGGCGATCGCAACACCTTTGTCTTCACTATTCGCTAGCCATGGGTGAGCTCAAACGTGAAGGCGGTTTTGCTTTACTCGAGCTGATCATCGCGATGGCACTGGCCTCGTTACTGGCGCTTTGGGGTGGATCATTTTGGATGCAACAAGCCGAGGATGCGGCGGCTCAGTCCACCGGAATTTGGCTGCTGACACTTAAAAAAGCCGTGGATCAGATGCTCGTACGTCAGGCCGATCTACTGGTGGGGATTGTTCAGCCCGAGCCAAGGGGATCAGGCTATCGCGATGTCTGGCGCCCCACGATTGCAGAGCTGATCGCTGAAGGGCACTTGCCAAAAGGCTTTCCGAGCAGACCTGCCTTAGGGTACGAGGCGCGTGTCCGTGTGTTTACGCCTCAGGGGGCATGCCTGACAAGAGGGTGCAAAATTGAAGCCTTGGTCTGGGCGCAGCCCGTCGCAGGGCAATTGAGTCGGGCGAATGACACCAACCGGCTCGGAAAACTACTGATGGCTCTCGAAGGTCAGGGAGCCTCTGTTCATCCCTTTTTGCCGCAGCGTATCAAGGGCTCGATCGTTGACCGCCCGAACCCGCCAAGCGCTGAACTTGCGCCCTTACCAATCGGTACGATTGCGGCTCTTAGCTTGTATGACTCGACGCAGTATGCCCATTTCGTTCGGCAGAACGACCTTCGCGATACCGCATTGAAGGGCAAGCTTGAGGTGGCGCAGGGGATCAGTACGCCGACAGATATCGTGGCGGGTGCTTCGCTGCGAGCCGGTGCTCGGGTCTCGGCCGGCGAGTATCTACAGGTCGGTGCGCAGGCAGTTGAGGGCGGCGTGTGTGAGGCACAGGGGTTGATTGGTCGGGGTGTGGATGGCAATCTCTTGTCATGCCATCAGGGACGCTGGCAGGTCTCTGGTGCCAGTTTTGGAGGTGTATATCTGACACATAGTTGGCGTTCTTGCCATGGCAATAAGCACCTTGCAGAGTTTTTGTTGTGGAATCAGAATGAGGTCAGCATGGTGAATCCCAAAACAGGCCAATGCAATTGCCCAGCTGGGTTTTTGCCGATGTTGCTAGCGGCCTGGCACCTCCAAGAGCCACAAGCCGGTGAATATCGCAGCTTTCTGTGTCTGCGGTAGTTCTTGGGGCGGGTTCGAGCGTAGCCTTTATACTAGGGCTTAAATTACAAGGGTTGCATCGTTTTGACGGTGTGATGGTCTGCTTACTTTATCTCAGTGCTGCGCGATGAAAACGTCCGAAATCCGTCAAAAATTTTTGCAATATTTTCAGTCTCAGGGGCACACCGCCGTAGCCTCTTCGTCTTTGGTACCTGGTAACGACCCAACCCTGTTGTTTACCAACTCGGGCATGGTGCAGTTCAAAGACGTTTTTACCGGTAAAGATTCGCGTCCGTATACGCGTGCCACGTCTTCGCAGCGTAGTGTGCGCGCGGGCGGTAAGCACAACGACCTTGAAAACGTTGGCTATACGGCGCGCCATCACACCTTTTTTGAGATGTTGGGCAACTTCAGTTTCGGCGATTATTTCAAGCACGATGCCATCAAGTTTGCTTGGGCGATGTTGACACAGGTGTACGCCTTGCCTAAAGAAAAGCTTTGGGTCACCGTCTATCAAGACGACGACGAGGCCTACGCGATCTGGCAAAACGAGATTGGGGTCCCACCCGAGCGCATCATTCGTATTGGCGACAACAAGGGCGCGCGTTACGCGTCAGACAATTTTTGGCAAATGGCGGATACGGGTCCTTGTGGCCCCTGCACCGAAATCTTTTACGATCATGGCCCTGAAATTTGGGGCGGCCCGCCGGGTTCGCCCGAACAAGATGGTGATCGTTACATCGAGATCTGGAACCTAGTATTTATGCAGTTCGAGCGCGATGCCGCTGGTACGCTGACGCCGCTGCCTAAGCCTTGTGTCGATACCGGGATGGGGCTTGAGCGCTTGGCGGCAGTGTTGCAGCACGTGCACTCAAATTATGAGATCGATTTGTTTGTGGCGCTGATTGCCGCCGCGTCACGTGAAACGGGTTGCAAAGACTTAGCGCACAACTCGCTCAGGGTGATCGCTGACCATATTCGTGCCTGCAGCTTTTTGATCGTCGATGGCGTGATCCCAAGTAACGAAGGGCGAGGGTATGTGTTGCGGCGTATCGTGCGCCGTGCCTTGCGTCATGGCTACAAACTGGGTCAAACCAAGCCGTTCTTTTATTTGTTGGTCAAAGATCTCGTCAAAGAGATGGGCGAGGCTTACCCCGAGCTCGCAAAAACGGCGACCCGCGTTGAACAAGTGCTGCGCCAAGAAGAAGAGCGTTTTGGCGAAACGCTTGAGCACGGTATGAAAATTCTAGATGTCGCACTCGCAGCCTTGCCTGCGGTCAAACCGGATAGCCAAACCTTGCCAACGCTTGATGGCAATACTGTGTTTACGCTGTATGACACCTACGGGTTTCCTTTCGATCTGACGGCTGATATTTGCCGCGAGCGCAATGTCGAGGTCGATGAAGCCGGGTTTGACAAGGCGATGGATCGTCAGCGCGACCAAGCGCGTGCTGCCGGTAAATTCAAAATGGCCGAGGGCTTGGTCTACCAAGGTGCATTGACGCAGTTTGAAGGGTATGAACACCTGCAAACTGAGGCAAAGGTGTTGGCGCTGTATGTGGGAGGGGCACCGGTCGAGCAAATTTTGGCGGGCCAAGACGCGATTGTGGTGCTTGACACCACGCCGTTTTACGCCGAGTCGGGTGGGCAGGTTGGTGATACGGGTCAGTTACTCGGTGCGAACAGTACGGCCACTTTTGCCGTGCTCGATACACAAAAAATTCAACCTAACGTGTTTGGCCATCACGGCAAACTCAGCGCTGGCGCACTCAAGCTTGGGCAAGTCGTGAGTGCTCAGGTGAATACCGAATATCGCGCTCGCACAGTGCGTAATCACTCGGCCACACACCTGATGCATAAAGCTTTGCGTGAAGTGTTGGGCAGCCATGTCCAGCAGCGCGGGTCTTTAGTTGATGCTGACAAAACCCGCTTTGACTTTGCGCACGATGCGCCAATCTCTGATGCAGACATTGCCAAAGTCGAAGTGCTGGTCAATGCTGAGGTGTTGGCAAACAATGCCGCGCAGGCCCAAGTGATGTCGTATGACGACGCTGTGAAGGGTGGCGCAATGGCCTTGTTTGGCGAAAAATACGGCGATACTGTGCGCGTGCTGGATATTGGTTTTTCACGCGAATTATGCGGGGGCACCCACGTTGCGCGTACCGGCGACATTGGTTTGTTTAAAGTGGTCTCTGAAGGTGGTGTGGCCGCCGGTGTGCGGCGCATTGAAGCCGTTACGGGCGGCAATGCGCTAGCCTGGGTACAAAACCTGAATACGACAGCACAGCGCGCTGCCGCGGCACTCAAAACACAGCCAGCCGAGCTGCCCGAGCGTATTGCCCTGCTTCAAGAGCAACTCAAAGCTGTTGAAAAAGAACTCGAGCAGGCGCGTGCCAAACTCGCTTCAAGCGCGGGTAATGCGTTGACGGATCAAGCACTCACACTTGCCGCAGGGTTCAAGTTGTTGGTCACCGAAGTGCAGGGCGTTGATCCCAAAGATTTACGCTCGATGGTTGATCAACTCAAAGATCGCCTTAAATCTGCCGTGGTGTTGCTGGCCGCACGTTCAGCCGATGGCAAAATTAGTTTGGTGGGCGGTGTCACTGCTGATTTATCAGGCAAGATCAAAGCTGGCGATTTGGTTGGTTTTGTGGCGACTCAGGTTGGTGGCAAAGGCGGCGGGCGCCCTGATATGGCGATGGGCGGTGGCACTGATTTAGCGGCACTATCGGGCGCTTTGGCCAGCGTGAAAGCGTGGGCAGAGTCGCGTGCTTAAAGTGATGCCTACGACGTTACTGCAGGTCGTTCGCTATCTGAAGGCTAAGCCTGATCCGATAATGACAATTGGCTGCGAGTTAAAGGCTAAATGTGGCCGTTTCAAGACCGCTTGGTCACGAATGTAAGGTGAATCATGACTGACCCTTCTGCAGGTAGCACCCCCGAGTTTCAGCACACCGTAGATGCGGTGGGGCTGGCTTGCCCGTTGCCGATTTTGCGGGCAAAAAAAGCGCTGGCCACAATCTTGCCGGGTGAGGTCTTACGTGTGATCACGACTGATCGCGGCGCAGTTCGCGATTTCCAGGCCTTTTGCCGACAAACGGGTAACGAGCTGTTGACTCAGGTCGATGAGGTTGAGCGGGTCACGCATTACCTAAAACGTCGCCTGAAGCCGGTGGCGACAACTGCTTAGTCCTTTCGATCAAAGCCGCAGGCCATAACTCCCCTAGTCTTGCGGTAACAGCAGCAAGTCACAATCCTCTTGTTATTCGGTAAAAGCAGCAAGCCACAATCCTCTTGTTATTTGGTAAAAGCCGCAGGCAATACCCCCCTAGTCTGTTGCCAAAAGTTGTCGGCGCTGCGGCCCTAGTTTTTTGAGAAAAGGGTGCTATACTGCTAGACTTTCCTGAACATTTTCAAGGTATTACCTATGGTCGTGATTCGCCTGGCCCGTGGCGGCTCCAAGAAGCGTCCTTTTTACAACCTCGTAGCGACCGATTCTCGTGATCGCCGTGATGGTCGTTTCAT
>CANCMG010000012.1 GCA_947378965.1 Alcaligenaceae bacterium
CCAATGCCACCGTGAATTGACTGCGAGTTGCGACAGACCGCAGGGCACTTGTCATTACAAAATGCTTTGGCTTGCGACACTTCAACCTGCGCAGGCATACCGTTGTCCATTTTCCACAGTGCTTCGTAAGCAAGCAACTCGCCACCATCGATCGAGATAATCATGTCGGCACACGTATGTTGAATCGACTGAAAGGCACCGATTGGCTGACCAAAGGCTTCACGAAACTTTGAGTGATCAATCGCCATCTCTGCATCAATACGTGTGGCACCCAGAATTTGGGTGCATAACAGGACGGTCGCAAGATCAAGCAAGTCTTGCATGATGGGCCAACCTTGATTCAGGCTGCCCAGCATATTTGCTTTCGGTACACGCACTTTCTCAAAGATGACTTCGCACTGTTGGTCTTTTGCCAAGGTGCGCAGTCTGGCATGAGAGATTCCGGTGGCAGTCGAATCGATCAAAAATAGTGAGAGGCCAGCGCTGCTTGCAGAGGACGGTGCAGTGCGGCAAGCCACCAAAATCTGATTGGATGCAGCAAAGTTATCCACAAAGAGTTTTTTGCCGGTGATCACAAAGTGATCGCCATCCGCCACGGCAGTCGTGTTGACGGTTTCAGGTAAAAATCGTGGATCTTGCTCAGAGAAGGCCCAGGTCAAAATCGTTTTGCCCTCTGAAACGCCTGGCAAAACGCTTTGGCATTGCGCCTTGGTGCCTGCTTTCTGAATCGTGAGTGAGGTCACCGCCGTGCTATGTAACGGAATCGGCGCCATGGCGCGTCCGACCTCTTGCATCACCAGGCCCAGATAGGTGAGTGGTAAGGCTTGACCACCATACTCTTCGGCCAGGCACATCCCAGTCCAGCCCATCTCGGTGCATTTGGCCCACAGCTCAGGCGGATGCCCGATCGGGTCTTCTTCCATTTGACGCACCAAGGTGGTCGAGCATTCTCCTTCGAGAAACTCGCGTGCGCTTGACGCCACTAACTGTTCTTCATCGTTTAAAAGCACGTCCATCTTATTTCCTATTAATCTTTCAATGACCGACGAGTTGAGCTCTGTCGCATGTTCGCCTGTCGCTATTTAGCAGCCGCTTTCGCGCGTCGCATCGAAGGCATCTCAAGCCCACGCTTGGCCACCTGATCACGCATGATCTGCACGCTGCCGTGATTGATACCCGATTGAAAGGCACCCATCGTGTTGTGCGCGAAGACGCCTTTTTCAACCGCGTGCGGCGAGCCATTGAGCAGTTGGCCATACGACCCTAACATTTGGGTAATCGCCTCAGTGGTTCTGACACCGTGCTCTGGAGACCAGACTTTTTCAGCCGAACCTTCGTAGGTGAAGTTGCCACCACGCTCAACGATGGACATGCTGCGCATGGTCATCAAACGACAGACTTGCGCCTCAATCCATAACTCGGCAATCTTGTCACGAATGGCTGGATTGTCTTTGGGCGCATAGCCGCCAAAGTCATTGGCCTTGACCCAGTTCACAATATCTTCGTCGCGGCGCACAGAGCGCAAGTACCGAGCCGCACCAACGCGGTCAAGGTTGAGGCCCATTGAGCCGACACGCCAGCCTTGATTCTCGCGACCTAACAAGCATGACTCGTGAATGCGAACATTTTCAAAGAACACTTCGTTTGTGCGTGCGTCGCCATACGTGGTGCCGCGTGGTGCACGCGGATTGTTTTGAATCGTCCAAAGTGGGCGTACCGTTAAACCGGGCGTATCCATCGGAAAAAGAAAAATCGAAATGCCGTCATGGCGACTCGCCTCGGGATCCGTGCGGGCCATCAAATACATGTGGGTCGCATGATGCGCAGACGTCGTGTACATTTTTTGACCGTTGATGACGAAGTGATCGCCGTCACGGATGGCTCGGCAGCGTAGCGCCGCCAAGTCAGCGCCTGCATGTGGCTCGGTAAAGCCAAGTGCGAAAGAGTATTCCATCTTGATCAGCTTTGGCAGATAGTGTTGCTTCTGCTGTTCGGTACCCACCGCCATGATGGCGGGCGCGCCGCTGCCGACCAAGCTGATCGGTAAGCCGGCTCGTTGAAATTCTTCTTCAATAATGTTTTGACTGACCCGATCGCCGTCTGCGCCGCCGTACTCTTTTGGGTAGCTATAGCCAAGCCAGCCGCGTTCGTCGATCTGTTGATAAAGCGCGGTGACTAAAGGGCCGCGTTTGCTAGATAGGCGCTCGCCTTTACCAGCCTCATGCGCCTCTTCGGTGGCATCAAGTTCTGCATACACCTCTGGTGTCATGTGCGTATGAATAAAATCAAGCACATCGCGACGCAACTGTGTCTGTTCTTTGGTATGACCGAAATCCATCTGAATACTCTCCCAATACATCATGTACGTCAGTACGCACACTTAAGTTCGTTGTACTCTAGCCCTAGAACATTGCAGCTAAAGGCGATTTGAAGGTGTGGCGGTAGCCGAGGATGGCCGCATTTGCTGCATGTGCACAATGATTAATCTGCAAAGATTCGGCAAGAACTTGATCGATCAATTGGCAGATACCAAGCGTTAGACCGCTTCGAAATGCAACTTCAGCTTTGTCTCAAACCACTTATTTTTAAACACTATTTGTATAGGATTTATCCTAGCATAAAGGCCAAGGCTCGGCACCTCATTTCTATCCGTCATGTGGACACGCGAGTGGCGCATCACGCGCTACCGATGAGAGTAGACTTATCCATTCAAAAAGAGGACAACGTATGTTGCGAGAGACTAGAACCAACGTATTCAGGTGTGGAACGCTCTTCGTGTTGGGATTGTTATCTCTCAGCGCCTTCGGGCAATCGGTCTATCCAAATCGAACTATTCGGATGATCTCGGGGTACGCCACCGGAGGCACCACCACAGTCGTCGCGAGGCTGGTCGCACAAAAACTGACCGAAGCCTGGGGCGAACAGGTGGTGATCGACAACCGCCCCGGAGCCGGAACCATGATTGGCACCGATATTCTTGCAAAATCAACGCCAGATGGTTACAGCATTATGTTGTCAGGTAGCAGTCACGTGTTGGCGCCCTTGATGCTAAAGGCCCCGTATGACCCGCTTAAGGATTTTGCGCCTGTCGCTACGATCGCGACGACCGAACTGGTGTTGGTGGTGCATCCGTCTGTTCCCGCGACAACCTACCAAGAGCTCATTGCTTACGCACGCTCTAAGCCGGGGCAATTGAACTATGCGACCCCAGCGGCGGGGGGTGAGCAGCACCTCGTGACAGAACTGTTCAATTTGGCTGCGGGGATACAAACCCAACATGTGGCCTACAAGGGCTCGAGCCAAGCATTGATGGCACTGTTAGGAGGCGAAATCCAGCTATTTTTTGCAACGCCCGTGACCGCAACGCCACATATTCAGGCGGGTAAAGTCAGGGCGATTGCGATTACCGGAGAAAAACGGCTAGTGACTCTACCCTCCGTTCCAACGTTTTCTGAATCTGGTTTGTCGGGCTTCTATGAACAAAAACGTATGCCCTACGGCATTTTGGCGCCGGCCGGGACACCACAGCCCATCATTGATAAGCTTGCGCACGTGATTTCAACGTTTGTTGCGCAGCCTGATTTTCAAGCGATGTTGATTCAGCAAGGCTTGGTGCCACACATCACGACGCCAAAGCAGTATGCTGATCTGTTGGCAGAGGGTCTGGCAAGCAATGCGGCAATCCTGAGTACTCTTAGAAAAGCTAATATCAGATTTGAAAACTAGTATCAGATTCGAACGTTAATATCAAATTCGAAAACGGATATCAGATCCGAACGCTAATATCAAATTCAATAATTAAACCCGGAGGCACTGCAACATGAAGATTTTATTTTTTAATGATTTCAAACTAGGCATCCTGAAAGGCGACCAGGTAGTGGATGTGTCTGCCGTCGTGGCTGACATCCCACACCTAGGCCCCCATGATCTGATCAATGGTTTGATCGAACGCTTTGACGCTTATCGCCCTAAGATCGAAGAGGCAGTTCGCAACGGTACGGGTGTGCCAGTGAGTTCGGTGCGTATTCGTCCTCCACTGCCTAAGCCGGGCAATATCGACTGCATGGCCGTTAACTACATGGAAGACGGTACGCGTACTTCACCCGCGCCTATTAATGCCTTTCAAAAAGCGCCCGGTGCGATTATTGGTCACGGCGACACGATGGTGCTACCCGATGTGGCGGCCAGTGTATTTGAAGGTGAGGCCGAGATCGCGTTGGTCATTGGCAAGCGCGCAACCAATGTCGCGGCTAAAGATGCGATGAATTATGTCTTTGGCTATGTCAACTTTATTGACGGCTCAGCGCGTGGCTTAGGCCCAGAAGGCAACGTATTTTTTCAAATGAAATCGCGTGACACGTTTGCACCAATCGGCCCTTACATTGTGACGGCCGACGAGATCCCAAATCCACAAAAACTACAGATTCGCCTATGGAATAACGGCAAATTGATGCAGGACTTCAACACCGATGATATGGCGCACAACATCCCGCGTTGCATTGAGTGGGTGAGTTCGATTCATACCCTCGAGCCAGGCGATATCGTGGCAACAGGCACAAATCATCGGGGCTTAAACGCATTTCTTGACGGCGACAAGATCGAGCTTGAGTGCGAAGGTTTGGGTCGCTTAGCGTTCAATATTCGCGACGACTTAAAGCGCACCTGGGGTCGTCAAACACGACTCGAGCACGCTGAGGCAAAGTTGCCAGGTGTGCACACGCCACAGTTGACGGGTAAGTACAAAAAGTAATCAGAGTTAAAGTCAAAAAAATACGCCTCAGTTCAAATTGAGGCGTATTTTTTTCTTAGGTAAACATTAACCAACGCTGTGCGTTTGCTCAGACAGTCCCAGGCTGTTCGCGCATAGGAGCCCATGATGCGAACAAGGTGCGTAAGTTTAAGCGAGCGACGTCTCAGCCACCGCATTGCGCGCAGCGATTCGCCCAAACGCAAAACATTCACCAATATTACCTGTGCCTTGATACAGATAGCTGTACATCGAGCCCATCTCACCCGCGCTGTAAAGACGTGGGATTGGTGTGCCATCAGGCCGCACGATTTGAGCGTGTTTGTTACGCCGCGGCCCGCCTTGGGTGTTGAGCATTGAAGGTGACAATTCGACGGCGTAATAGGGGCCCGAGTCGAACGGTGCGAGCATCTTGGTGCGCCCGAAATCGCTATCTGAACCTGCGGCACACTGTGCGTTCCAGCGCGCCACGGTTTGGTCCAAACTGCCGGCCGGCAGCTTCAATAAGCTTGCAAGTGCTGCGAGCGTCGGCGCCGATTTGATCCAACCCTTGGCGAGCTCAGCCCGATTGTCTTTGCTCCAGGCATAGCCGCTCATGATTTGCGTCCAGCCATGTGTGGGCTTGCCGTCGTAAATCGGCCCACCATCGAGCATGGTTTGATCAAAAATCATATGCATCGGACAAGGCGTACGCAGGGCTTGCCACTTGCCATTCTGTTCGACCTTGCCGTGCCGAGTTTTATATTTTTCATCGGTAAATCGTTTGCCGTCGGGGCCTACCACCACCGAGCCACCCGCAGGTTCATGCGAAAAATGTAGCGCCATCATCGAGAAGGTGGTGGGGTAGTCGGCCACCTTAAGCGCCATCGACGGGCCGGCAAAGTTATTCATGTGCCATAAGTCGGCACCGACTTCCATCGCCATGCGGATCCCGTCACCTTCGTTAAACGGGCTGCCTGAGGTGTAGCAGTAAGGCAGACCGCTCAGATAATTGCGGATCATCTCTTGATTGTTTTCAAAGCCACCGCAAGTGAGTACGACTGCCTTATTGGCTTTGATGTTGATGGGCTTACCGTTTTGCAATGCGACCACACCCACAATCTCTTGGGTCATTGGATCTTGTATCAAGCGTTGGCCTGGACAGTCAGAACGAATGTCAATGGGGCGCGCACGCACCGCTTGCTCAAGCATCTCCCAGGTCTTTGAATAGCCCAGAATATCGCCATGGTGGTACTTATGTACACATTCAGCGCCTGGCAAATCCGGAAACTCAATCCCTGCTGGCTGAAACTGATGCTCTTGTGGGTCACCGCCAATTGAGGTGAGCCATTCGTTATTTTTGCCCATTTCATCGGCCCAGACCGCAACCATGTCTTGAGGGACTTTATAGGGGCCGGCGAGCGCATTGAAGTACGTGATCGCAGCTTCAGTCGACGAGGTATTCAGATAGCCTTGCGCTGCCACACGCGTATTGCCCCCCTCTTGTCCTGCAGGGGCTTTATCAAGCAAGATCACCGAGGCGCCCGCCTCGACTGCGGTGATGGCAGTGGCCGCACCCGCGCCGCCAAAACCTACAACTACAACATCTGCGACCGCATCCCACTGGGTAGGTAAGGTATGTCTTTGACTCATCTTTTTTCCAATTGTTCGATTGCGTACTTGTTCGATTGCTCAGTTCGATTCGTCTGACGGCTGCAACAGACCTTGGCGTTTGCTGAGGTCAACAGAATCATGTTGTTTGCTCGTTCATTACTTCAACAGCCCGACCTCTTTAAAATACTGTGTGTACCATTCAATCTCAGCCGGAAACTTACTGCCCACCGTGGCGCCATCTTCGTACGCATAGGGCAAGTTGTATTTGACGAGCAGTTGTTTAAATTCTGACGATTCAGCGACCTGCTTGAGCGCCGCCTCTAAGCTCGCTGCGATAGCGTCAGGCAAACCGGCGGGTGCCACGACGATCATCCCGCTCGGTGGATTGGTGGGCGGGCAGCCGATATCTTTCATCACTGGGATGTCTGGTCGATTTGGGTCGCGCGCATCAACGTGAAAGGTGACTAGCTCACGAAACTGTCCCTGTTCGACCAAAGGGATGTGCGATCCAGAGCCTGCAACAAAATCCACGTGTTTACCCATCAAGGCAGTGTTAGCGGTTGACCCACCTTTGGTCGGCATGTGCTTAAACACAAGGCCCTTGCAGCGTCCAAACGATTCGACGCCGATTTGTTGTTGGGTATGTGGCCCACTTGACGAATAGGTCAACCCAGGATTCTTCTTGGCGTACTCAACAAACTGATCAACCGTTTTGATAGGCGAATCGGCGTTGACGACAAGTCCGCCAATGTAATAGCTGAATTGCATCAGTGGGCGAAAGCTCTGGGCGTTATAGGCCAGTTTGACCAGTAGTGGTCGCATGGTGATGGAGCCGACCGACGTGACGAGCAAGGTGTAACCATCGGGTTTTTTGCTTGCGAGTAAGCCATTTGCAACGGTGGCGCCGCCGCCACCTTTGTTCTCAATTGCAACGGGTACGCCTAGTATTTTTTCAATGCCTTGCGCCAAGGCGCGTCCGGTGATGTCGGTCGTGCCACCGGCAGCAAAGGCGATGTACATGGTGATGGGTTTGTCGGGGTACTTTGCATGGGTTGCGCCGCTTGCGATGACACCACCGCTAAAAAGTGCGCAAAGTGCAGCTAGTTTTAAACGATCACTAAGTTTCATAGTTTTCCTTTCACTGAATTAGTCCTACTTAGTCCTACGTATTCTTAGTCCTACGCATTCTCGTCGACCGAAGCGACTAACGCATTACGCTTTTTACGGATCGCCGGCAGCACCGCGCTGATCAATAACAGTAACGAAATGAACAGAAATCCTGCGGCAATTGGGCGACTCACAAAAATCCCCATGCTGCCGCTCGAAATAATTAAAGACTGACGCAGAGAGTCTTCAAGGATTGGGCTCAACACGTAGGCCAGAATCAACGGCGCGGGCTCGTAGTCAAACTTGCGCATTAAATAGCCCACAACACCAAAGAACAGCATCAGATAAAGATCCATCTCGCTGCCATTGATGACGTAGGCACCAATTAGCGCGATAAATAAAATCAGTGGAAACAAGACGGCGTAGCGTACGCGAAGTAAGCGCACCCAAAGCCCAATCAGCGGCAGGTTTAACACCAGCAACATGGCATTGCCCAAGTACATACTGGTGACGGTTCCCCAGAAGAGCTCGGGATTTTTTTGAATCATCAGTGGGCCCGGCGTAATGCCATGAATCATTAGCGCGCCTAGCAAAATACCCATGACGGCGTTGGCAGGGATGCCGAGTGTCAGCAGAGGGATGAACGCAGCCTGTGCCGCGGCATTGTTGGCAGCCTCAGGGCCTGCGACACCGGCGATCGCGCCATGCCCAAATTTTTCAGGGGTTTTTGAAATACGTTTTTCTGTGCCGTACGAAATAAACGAGGCAAGCACTGCACCACCACCTGGCAAGATCCCCAACAAAAAGCCTGACAAAGAGCCGCGCATAATCGGGGCGAAAGATTCTTTCCAGTCTTGTCGGCTTGGGAGTAGGTTTTTGACTTGACTGACGACCACGCCCTGTTTGATGGTTCGCTCAACATTCAACAAAATTTCAGACACGCCAAACAGCCCCATGGCCAGCGGCGCGATACCGATCCCATCAAGCAGGTCAGACACGCCAAAGGTGAATCTTGGCAGCCCAGTCATGGTGTCAAGACCAACGACGCCAGCAAGTACACCAACGCCCGCCATCATGAGTGACTTGGCCATCGATTTTTGCGCCAGGTAGGTCAAAATCACCAAACCCATGATCATTAGCGCAAAGTATTCGGGTGGCCCAAACTTCAAAGCGATTGAAGCAAGCGGTGGCGCGAGCAGCATCAGCCCAATGATGCCGATCGTACCCGCGATAAATGAGCCGAAGGCCGCGATACCCAGCGCCGGGCCAGCACGACCTTGCAGCGCCATTTGGTGGCCGTCTAGCATCGTCACCACCGAGGCCGCTTCGCCAGGTATCCCCACTAAAATTGAGGTGGTCGACCCCCCGTACTGCGCACCGTAGTAAATGCCGGACAGCATGATAATGGCTGTCACAGGCGAAATGCCAAAGGTGATGGGTAACAAAATCGACATTGCGCCAACGGGGCCAATCCCGGGCAATACGCCGATCAGCGTGCCAATCAGTACGCCGATAAAGCAAAAGAAAATATTGTGAGGCTGTAAGGCGACGGCGAAGCCGGTAATGAGGTTATCTGCTAAGTCCATAGGGAGTCGCGCGCCTCAGAAGCCAAAAATTCCCGCGGGGAGCGAGATTTTTAGAATAGTTTTGAAAAGAACGTAGGTGCAGCCGATCGCGATGACAGGCACGAGAATTGAGGTTTTCCAGCTTAAGCCTTCAAGCCAACGCATGATGACAAGCAGCAAAATAAAACTGCACAGAAAAAAGCCAAGTGTCTCGAAGGCGAGAATAAACAAAATGATCAGTATCGAGATGGCGACGGCGCGCCACCAGTTACAACCGGCCCACAGGTCAGCCACGCGAGTTTGTGCGGCTGGGTCGCCCTTGAAAGACTGGATGAATATCATCAGCGCCATGAGCGCAACAAAACTACCCGCAACGCAGGTTAAAAAACCCGAGCCGGGCGCGCCCATTGTGCCAATGCCAAGATCTAATGCTCCATAGACGGCAGCTGCGCCAAAGAGAAGCCAAAACAGACTGCCAACGCGTTCTGCGTTCAAGATGTCCCCTTCATTATTTTTGTATCAGGCTCAGGTGTCACCGCAAGCCTACTGTGCAGCGCACCATTTTTAGGCGATTCGTTGATGTTCGCCTTGCTCATGCTTATCTTGCTCACAATCCTAGGTCTTAGCCTTCGGATTGTCAACCGCGTAACCGCCGATTCTTGAGAGCGAGCAGTATCTCGCAATGTGGTCGTTTCGATATGTCGCTATGTGCTAAGTGCGTTGACATAAGATTCGCCATAGGATTAAGCTGATTCTCAAGATTAATTATTCAAGAGACAACAGGAGCCCACCATGTCAGATCTGCCAAAACGCGTACGTATCCTTGAAGAAGGTCCTCGTGAGGGGATGCAAATTGAGAAGGGCCCCATCCCGACACAGCGCAAAATCGACTTGATCGATAGCTTGTCAGAGACGGGTCTTGAGCAAATTCAGGTCACCTCTTTCGTGAGCCCGCAGGCTGTGCCGCAGATGGCCGATGCCCCAGAAATTGTGGCAGGCTTCAAACGCAAGCCAGGCGTGCGTTACACCGGTTTATGGTTAAACGACAAAGGGCTCGAGCGTGCCATCGCCACCCAAAAGCTTGATATTCGCGGGTCGCTGTCTTTAACCGCCTCAGAGAAATTTTTGTTACGTAATCAAAAGCGAACCTTGGCCCAAAACATTGAAGCCGTGCATTCGATGATTGGCATGTTCAAGCACTACAACGTCGAGGTGAACCGCGCCAGCATCATGGCGGCCTTCGGTTGTAATTTTGAAGGCGATATTTCGACCGAGCGCGTGCTTGATCTGATTAAAACGTTCCACGACATCGGTGAGCAACACGGCATCAAGATCGAAACCC
The DNA here is from genome assembly GCA_947378965.1 of Alcaligenaceae bacterium. Lineage (GTDB taxonomy): Bacteria > Pseudomonadota > Gammaproteobacteria > Burkholderiales > Burkholderiaceae_B > Zwartia. The sequence goes on from CANCMG010000012.1 coordinate 10,355, forward strand.
TATCGCTCGCCGATACGATGGCCTGGGCCACCCCTGGTTCGATTCGCAGAGTAGTCGGTGCCGTACGCAATAAGTATCCTGACCTGAATCTGTCTTTGCACCTGCACGATACACGCGGGATGGGTATTGCAAATGCCTACGCTGGTATGCAAATGGGTGTGCAGATTTTTGATGCAGCCGTTGCAGGTTTGGGTGGTTGTCCTTTTGCTTCGCACTCTGGTGCGTCAGGCAACGTCTGTACCGAAGATCTGGTGTTCATGTGTCACGAGATGGGCATTGAAACCGGCATCGATCTTGAAAAATTGATCGAGTCGGCGCTGTTGGCTGAGCAGGTTGTTGGCCATCCTTTGCCGGGCTCGATCAAGATGGGCGGTTCGTTGAATAAGCTGCGCCAGAAAGTTAAAGATTCGATGCAAGCTAAAGCCTGATTAAGGATTCCATCATGACCGATCTCACCCGTGAACTTGGCGCTTTTGTTGCAGGCTTAACCTACGACAAAATCCCGAAAGCAGCAGTCGAAGTGATTCATATGGGCTTTGCCGATTGTGTGGGCGTGATGCTCGCCGGTCGTGATGAGCCTCCTACTAAAATCTTAAAAGAAGTGCTTGCACCGCCTGCTGGCACTTCAACGCTGATGTTCGGTGCACAAACCGCGAGCGCGTCTGATGCGGCTTGGATCAATGGTGTGGCTGCGCATGCGTTGGATTTTGATGACGTAGCGATTAAGGGTCATCCCAGTACGATTTTGGTGCCTGCAATTATCGCCGAGGCGCAAGCCTTAGGCTCAACCGGTCGCGAGATGGTGACCGCTTATGCCGCGGGCTACGAAGTTTGGGCCGAGTTAGCGCGTCGTGATCCCGATCACTATCACACCAAGGGTTGGCATCCGACTGGCATCTTGGGCGCGATTGCCTCGGCCGCAGCCTGCGCGTCACTGAATAAATTGAATGCAGAGCAATGCACCATGGCAATCGCCTTAGGTGCTTCGCAAAGCGCTGGCATTATGGCTAACTTCGGAACGATGACTAAGCCGTTTCATGCCGGGCGCTCAGCACAATCTGGCGTCTTGGCTGCGCGGCTTGCGAAGGCGGGTTTCACGTCTTCGTTAGATGCACTTGAGCATCCACAGGGCTTCTTGTCAGCCGTCTCGCCGAATGGTCGATTTGATGCAACCTCGGCAGTTGAGGCGGGCAAGGTCTGGAAGCTTGCGGTGACAAAGTTATCGGTCAAAAAGTATCCGCTGTGTTTCTGTACGCATCGCGCGTTAGACGGCATGTTGGATTTGGTTGCTGAGACACCCGTGACGGCTGATCAAATCGAAAGCATTACCGCCGTGACCAGTCGCCGTAACACCAAGGTCTTGCGTAACCACCAACCTCAAACAGGCCTTGAAGCAAAGTTCAGTATGCAATTTGCGATGGCTTCTTGTGTAGTGGCTGGGCGTGCTGGTTTGACTGAACTTGTGGATGACTTTGTGATTCGCAAAGACGTGCAAGATTTGATGAAAAGAATCAGTGTTCAGGCTGATGATGCTGAGCACCCCAATATGCCGGGTTACTCACCGTTCGATCAAGTGACAGTGAAGTTGAAAAATGGTCAGACCTTGCAAAGTAAAGAAGTGGTGACGGTGCGTGGCGGACCAGATTTTCCGTTGAACCGCGAGCAACTTTGGGCTAAGTTTGACGACTGCGCAGCCGTGGGGCATTTTGAAGGCTCAGCCTTGAAACTCTTTGATGCGTTCATGGCCCTTGATCAGGTTGCTCACGTCAGCGATATTCCTGGTTTGAGTTCAGGTAAAAAATAAGTCAGCTGCAACACCACACATCACTTTGGTGGTTCGTGTGTGGTGTGAGGTCTAAACTTTTGTCGTGTGCGGTCTCTGAAGCGAGTTCGTCACTGCCTGCACTCTGTGCCGTGGAGGTTCTCGCATCTGACAGCAAGCCGCCGAGTCACTGACATCGGAGCAGCAGGACGATAAAAAAGGGGATCGCCCAAGCGATCCCCTTTTTGCTGGGTTGACTAAAATTAGCCAATCAGCTTTCTAAACATCTCGATGGTGCGCTCACGTGCCAACTTGGCTGATGCTGCGTCGTACGAGCCGCGTTGATCGCAGTTAAAGCCGTGACCTGCTGGGTAGAAGTAGCTGGTTTCTTTTGGATAGGCTGCAGCAACAACTTTAGCTTGCTCAAGCGTAATCGAATGATCGGTTTCGCCAAACTGAAACATCACTGGGCACTTTGGCGTTTCTTTCAAGAAGCTAGGGATTGCACCGCCGTAGTAAGGCACAGAGCAAGCCAAACCATCGACGCGACCCGCAGCGAGCCAAGCGATCACGCCGCCCCAGCAGTAACCCACAATACCAACTTTACCTGCATGTTTGCCGTGTTCGATCGCGGCTTTGACGTCAAGCATTGTGTCGTCAAAGCTAACCTTTTTCATGATCTCGACACCAGCACCGATCTCGGGCTGTGTGTAGCCTGATTCGTATTTGGTTTGTGCGCGATCAAAAAACGCGGGGGCGATGGCGAGGTAGCCATCGGCAGCGAAACCGTCGGCCACTGAACGAATGTGACTATTGACGCCGAAAATTTCTGGGGCAACGATGACTAAACCACGTGGCTTACCTGCTGGTTCGGCCACGTAGGCGTCGAATTGGTGGCCGTCTGAGGCTTTGAGTTGAATACTTTTACCCATAATAATCTCCTTGAATTCGTATGACTTTGCTGATTGATTGAATAAAACCTTGCCTAGCGCGAAAGGGCGCGCCGACGTCTTTGAAACTTTTTGCTGCGCTAATTATAGGCACAGACCGGTAAAGTTAGACAAGACATTGTAAAGTCTCTTGAGCCTATTTCAGGTCGCCCGTCTTGGTGAAGTAATCTTTATACCAAGCCGTTTCAACCGCTAGGTCGTGATTTAGGGTTTTACTGTCTTTGAGGTCAAAGGGTAGATAGTTTTGCTTGAGCATGGCCCTGAACTCAGCTGACTGAGCGATTGTCATGAAAGTGTCTTCAAGCTTTTTGAGAATGGCGGGTGGTGTTCCAGCACGAACGGTGGCCAGCATGCCGCTATTGGGCGGGTTGTCCCAGTCGCAGCCAATCTCTTTTAGGGTTCGGACGTCAGGAAAGTTATCGTCGCGCATGCTTTGAAACAGCACCAGCTGGCGAAATACCCCGTCAACCACTAGGGGATTGTGAGAGCCTGAGCCTGAAGTGAAGTTCACGTGCTTGCCCATCAGCATGGTGTTGGCTTCGGTGCCACCTTTGGTCGGTACATGCTTAAAGTCTAGGCCTTTGCAGCGTTTCAGAGCTTCAACCCCCATTTGTTGAGAGGTTGTTGCCACGCCACCGCCACCCGCCGTGGCGTACGACATGCCTGGATTCTTTTTTGCTGCCTCAATGAAGTCTTCAATGCTCTTCCAGGGGCTGTCAGCAGGTATCACCACTGAGCCGTTGTGAAAATAGCTATATTGCATGACGCCAACAACGTCAGACGCTTTATAGCTAACCTTCATCAGCGCAGGGCGTGTGGTGATCGCCGAAGTTGAGCCGATGAGTACTGTGTAGCCATCCGGCTTTTTTGAGACCAGCAGGCCGGCAGCAACGGTACCGCCGCCCCCACCCTTGTTATCAATTGTGATGGGTACGCCTAGAATGGGCTCGGCGGCTCGGGCTAAGGCGCGAGCGGTAATGTCGGTCGTTGCGCCCGCAGCATAAGAGACATAAAAGGTAATCGGCTTGTTTGGATAGGGTTGCGCTTGAGCGGTTAGGGGTAGCGCCATGCAGGCGGCACCAGCTAGCGTACCAATGAGCCCAGACCAAGTGACAAAACAACCTTGTTTCAATTCGGTTGCCCTGCGCGTGGCAGATGCGCTTAAATCTTTGAAAGACTTCATGTGAACCTCTTCTGTGGGCGAAGCTGCTAAACGCTTTACTCTAGACTCAACTTAGCCGTTTCAACGGTTTGCTTCCAATTGGCGATCTCTGTGCGTACAAACGTGTTGAATTCCGCAGACGAATTGCCGCCCGCAATGCCGCCCATCTCTTTGAAGCGATTTTGGATGTCAGCGGTGTTTAAGACTTTGACAGTGGCTTGTTGTAAGCGATTGACAATCGGCTGCGGCGTTGCTGCCGGAGCGAACAGACCAAACCAGGCAGTGACCAACATGTTTGATACGCCGGCCTCGGCCATGGTGGGAACGTTGGGTAACTCGGGGGCGCGCACATCACTTGTGACGGCTAGCGCACGCAGCTTGCCACCCTTGATTTGAGCCATCACGCTGGGTGCGGTTGCAATCATAAAGGTGAACTGATTGCCAAGTAAGGCACCCGTCGCAGGGCCCGCGCCTTTGTAGGGAATATGTGGCACCTGAATGCCAGTACGCTGCATAAACATTTCGCCTGAGAGGTGCGGAGACTGCCCCGCGCCCGCCGAGCCAAAGGAGTAGAGGCTGGGTTCCTTTTTGATTGCGGCGATCAGCTCTTGCACCGTCGTAAAGGGCGTGCTGCTATTGACGACCAAGATATTAGGATTTGAGATCACAAGCGTGATCGCACTGAAATCATCAGGCGTATAAGGCAGTTTTTTATACAGGCTGTAATTAATGGAGTGCGAGCCGATATTGGCCATCATGATCGTGTAGCCATCGGGTGCGGCACGCGCCACATACTGAGACCCTAGGATGCCACCCGCGCCTGCTTTGTTCTCAACCACAACCGTGGTGCCAAGCTCGGCGCCAAGCTTTTCGCTAATAATACGTGCCGCCTGATCGCCCGTACCCCCAGGCGCAGCACCCACAATAATTGTGATGGGCTTGTCGGGCCAAGCAGCCGCGCAGGGCAAGCTGAACACGAGGGTCACACTTAACACAGCGAATATGCGAGTGAATAACATTTTTTCAAAGCCTCTGACGTTGTGCGACGGCATTGCTGCAGTCTTCTTACCCAGAATTTATTTTGTTTGTTGTAGGTTAAGGTTAGCAGGAAATCGTCCTCTCTTTGCATTTCTCGCTAGACGCAGAGCGGCATGATGTCCATAATAAGAGAAAAAATCCCAGGCGCGCGTTGCATTGCGCCATAACAAACTTCGAGACCTAGTGCCCCGGCCCTCAGAGATACGCCTAAAACAGGTGAACCTATCTAAAAAAATGAAGGGTGGCGTGCTGGCACATAAAGAGAGAAATCATGGCAAAAAAGATCGATCAGACGCAAGCCGCTGGCTTCGCAAAAGCGGGTGATGTGTCGCGCCGCGCCATTATCGGTGATCAGTACGTAGACGGCATGCTGAAAGAAAAAAACGCTTTCGATCATGAGTGGCAAGAATATCTGAACAATCAGCTCTGGGGGCGAACCTGGGCGCGCGGTATTTTGAGTCATCAGCAACTCAGTCTGGTGAACTTGTCGATGCTGGCTGGGCTTGGGCGGATGGAGGAGTTTGAATTGCATTTTCGGATCGCACTGACCCGCACCAAGGTTCCACTCATTGAACTGCGTGAAATTTTGTTGCATATCGGGATGTACTGCGGAGTCCCGATTGGGCGCGATGCCTTTGCGATCGCTCGACGAGTTTTAAAAGAAGAGGGCGTGGATGTCTCTCAGTTAGAGACTGTGCCTGCAAAAAAATCATCAAGTCAAAAGAAAAAATAAAAATCATTTTTTAGGTGAACTTTTAATATGAATGATCTCGCGCCTCCAAAGAAGTCTGTCACGATAATCAAAAACATATGGCGCCTGCTTATCTGCTGCTCAATCGGAGGGGTATCTGTCGCGTATGCGCAAGGCTTCCCTGTTAAGCCCATCACGTTAGTTGTTCCTTATCAGGCCGGAGGAAGCTCTGACGCGATTGCACGTGCGATGGCACGCTTGGTTGGAAAAGACCTTGGCCAGCAGGTGATTGTTGAAAACAAGGCCGGCGCAGAGGGGATGATCGGCTCTCTGGATGTCATGAAGTCTGCGCCCGACGGGTATCGTGTTTTATTTGGCGGTGCGGGTTCAATGATTGTTGTGCCGGCTCTCAGGCGTGCGCCACCGTTTGATCCAGGCACTCAATTTACGCCGATTTCAGGGGTGGTTGATTTTTCATTTTTTTTATACGCGCATCCTGAACTGCCCGTTAAAAATTTAAAAGAGTTTGTTGAGTATGCACACGCGCATCCCGGAAAAATAAACTACGCGACGGGTAATAACCAAGGGTTGCTAACGTTTGCCTATTTAAAAAAGAGTTTGAACCTCGACGTTGTCCAGGTGGCTTACAAGGGCGAAACAGCTGCGACCGCCGATTTACTTTCAGGTCGGGTACAAGCAATGTTTGCAACCACGGCACCCTTGATGCACGCGAAAGAGGGCCGACTCAAGGTGTTGGTGACCACCTTGCCCCAACGAACGCCGTTGCTGCCTGAGGTGGCAACCATGACAGAAAGTGGCTATCCAGAGTTTCCGTTTTCTCCAGCGGGTGGCTGGCTTGGTATTTTTGGCCCAGCCGAAATGAATCCTGAGGTGGTTAAGGTTCTGCATCAGTCGTTTGGCAAGGCGCTTACCGATCCTGATGTACAAAAGCAACTTGCGCAGGCGGGGCTGTCTTATCGTGCGATGGGTCTCGACCAGATGGGAGTGTTTGTCAAGAGTCAGCGCGATCAGTTTCGTCACTTGATTCGAGATCTTGGTATTCCACTACTCGATTAACGTGCGTCCAATTCATTCCCAACATTAGAAATAGAGCAATCGTCTTATGTCTCACATGCTGCACTCACTATATCCACTCATGTTATCGCCAATCAAAGTCGGCGCGCATACGCTACCCAACCGCGTCATCATGGGCTCGTTGCATACGCGCCTAGAAAATGAGCCCGACGGCGTGCATCGTCTTGCCGAGTTTTATGCGGCACGTGCGCGTGGTGGCGTAGGATTGATCATCACAGGTGGTGTATCACCTAATTTTGAAGGGCGTGTCGAGCAAGGTGCTTGGGTACTTGACTCGGCCGAGCAGCTTGAACAGCATATTCCAATCGTGCAGGCGGTCCACGAGGCGGGTGCAAAAATCGCCTTGCAAATTCTTCATACCGGCATTTACGCCAAGCATGACGAAATTATTGGGCCTAGCGCGCTTCGTTCTGTGATTAATCCGCGCCAACCGCGTGCATTTACCGTCGAACAGATCGAGCAGACGATCGAAGACTTTGTGACGTGCGCAGTGCTTGCACAGCAGGCGGGCTATGACGGCATCGAGGTGATGGGCTCTGAGGGATACCTGATGACTCAGTTCACCGCCTTGCGAACCAACAAGCGCGACGATGAATGGGGTGGCTCGCTTGAAAATAGAATCCGCTTTCCGGTAGAGGTCGTGCGTCGCACGCGCGAGCGTGTGGGCCCTGGCTTGTTGATCATGTATCGAATCTCTGCGATTGATTTAGTCGAAGGTGGTTTAACAGGTGATGAAATCGATCGCCTCGCTCAAGCGCTCGAACAAGCGGGCGCAGATGTGCTGAATACTGGCATCGGCTGGCACGAATCGGTGGTGCCCACGATTGCTACGAGTGTTCCGCGTGCGGCCTTTGCGTTTGCCGCAGCACGTCTTAAAAAGGTCGTGAAGATTCCGGTCGTGGCCTCAAATCGCATCAATATGCCCTCGGTTGCTGAAGAGATTCTTGAACGCGGTGAGGCAGACATGGTGTCACTGGCGCGCGCCTTCTTGGCCGATCCAGATTTTGTGGTTAAAGCGGCGACAGGGCGTACCGATGAAATCAATACCTGCATTGGTTGTAATCAAGCTTGCTTAGACCACATTTTCACCGATCGGATTGCATCTTGTTTGGTCAACCCGCAAGCGTGTCATGAAACTGAGTTCACGGCATCGGCACCGCAAAAGACTCTGAAGGTTGCTGTGGTTGGGGCGGGGCCCGCGGGTTTGGCTTGCGCGATTACAGCAGCCGAGCGGGGCCACCAGGTTCACTTATTTGAAGCGAGCCGTGAAGTGGGGGGGCAATTGAACTTGGCGCGACGCATCCCAGGCAAAGAACAAGAGTTTGCTGAGTTGGTGCGATATTTTAAAAAGCGCCTGAGTACGACTGGTGTCAATGTTCATCTTGGGCAACGTGTCGACGCGTCGGTGCTTGCCAGCCAGGGATTTGAGCGCGTCGTGATCGCGACGGGCATCAAGCCGCGCACCCCAACGATCACAGGGATTGGACACGCGAAGGTCGTGAGTTACAGCGATGTGATTCTTGGCCGAGTGAAGGTGGGAGAGCGTGTGGCGATCATTGGCACTGGAGGAATCGGTCATGACGTTGCTGAGTTGCTCACCTCAGCCCATGAAGGGGCTCAGACGGCACAACAATTTTTGAAGGCCTGGGGTGTTGACCCAAGCATTCGTTCGGCGGGCGGTTTGCAAGCTAGTGTCGCCGAAGACTCTCAGCGCAAAGTGGTGATGTTACAGCGAGGCACAAAAAAACCAGGAGCACGTTTAGGCAAGAGTACGGGCTGGATTCATCGTACTAAGCTCAACAAACGTGGTGTCACTGCGGTGTCTGGTTGTACTTACGAAAAAATCGATGATCAGGGCTTGCACTACAGTGTGAACGGCGAGCCTCATGTTCTAGAGGTTGACACGATTGTGTTGTGTGCGGGGCAAGATTCTGAGCAAGAGTTAGCGAGTGGGCTGACCGGGATGGTCTCGCACGTGGATATGATCGGCGGTGCGCGCGTGGCAACAGAGTTAGATGCGATGCGTGCGATCGATGAAGGGACGCGACTTGCCTTTGCATGGTAAATCTAGTGGCAAATTATTAAGGGATTCGGTATGCGACAAATAAAATATCTTATATATGCGTGTGTATTCGCACTGGCTTTGCTGGTCTCAGAGTCTCAAGCGCAAGATAAACCTTACCCAAGTCGTCCGATCACGTTAATCGTGGCGTGGCCGGCGGGCGGCTCGGTGGACACGGTTGCTCGCTTAATCGCAGAGCCGTTGCGTATACGTTTTGGGCAACCGGTGCTGATTGTCAATCGCGGTGGTGCGGTTGGAACAATCGGCGCAAATGTCGTCGCCAAGGCTGCACCAGATGGCTATACCCTTTTGATGACGATTGGTGCCTATCCGATTACTGCGGCTTTGATGACGTCTTTGCCTTTTGATCCGCTTCAAGATCTGACGGGGATCAGCTTGATTGTGCGTTCGCCCAATATGTTGGTGGTGCGCCCTGATTTTCCAGCTCAAAATTTGAATGATCTCGCGATACTGGCAAAAAAAGAGCCGGGTAAGTACACCTATTCGACAGCAGGCAATGGGACAACGACACACATGATGGCAGCGATGTTTGAGCAGGCTGCCGGGGTGCGACTTGAGCATATTCCTTACCTGGGCGGAGCCGCTTCCTTACAGGCGATCCTCAGCCAGCAGACCGATTTGAACGCGGCCGTGAGCAGTACAGCGGCTCCGATGATCCAGGCAGGTCGTTTGCGACCGCTGGGCATTATCGGTGAGCGACGGTCGCTACAGTTTCCTGACGTCCCCACGTTTGCAGAGCAGGGGTATCCAAAAGTACGGGGCGACAGTTGGATCGGAATGATGGCTCCAGCGGGGACGCCCCCCAAGCTGATTGAGATGCTCAATGACGCGATTCAAGGAATTATTGCGGAGCCTGCTCAGCGTGAAAAATTATTGGCTCAGGCAGGCGAGCCTGCAGCGATTGGACCAACACAGTTCAATACCATCATCAAAGACGAAATTGATGATTTCACAGCCTTGGCAAAAGCCATGAACTTAAAAATGTAGCGCGTTGTACAGCTTTGGTAAAAGCGATGAACTTAAAAATGTAGCGCGTTGTATACCCTAGGCAAAAGCCATGAACTTAAAAATGTAATGAACACACGGGGTGAATAGCATGAGTGCCAAAGAGACGTTTGATGTCATCGTATTGGGATCTGGCGGCGCAGGCTGTGCGGCCGCGCTGGCGGCCTCTAGCCTGGGCTTGACTGTCGCCTTGGTTGAAAAGGATCAACTGTTGGGCGGTGGCACCGCTGACTCTTTAGGCACGTTTTGGATTGCCAACAACAGCATGGCGCAGGCGCAGTCGCTCGCCGACGATTTTGAGTCAGCGCTCACCTACGCAAAATTTGTTGCTGGCGGACAAGAGGTACCAGAAAATCTTGAGGCCTATATCAGGGAAGGCAGACGAGTGTTAGACGCCTTCGTTGAGATGGGCGTCGGTTTGCAGTTGGCTTTAGGCTTACCCGATTATTTTTATCCTAGCGGACCGCATAGTTGTGGCGATGGTCGTCGAATGGTTGAGCCTAAGTCAATCCGGCGCCAGGATCTTGGGGCCTTTGCCAATTCAATTCGACGCAGCAATCACAATGTACAAGGCGTTGCCTGGAGCGATAGTGTGGGTTGGGGCGGTTTTGCAAACCGTCGTAATTGGCCGAGCGCTGAACTTGAAGAGCGTGTGCGTGACGGAGTGTTAAGTTGTGGCGAGGCCTTAGTTGGGCAGTTTGTTGCGCAAATGCTTAAGCAAGGCAAGGTTCAGATTCTGCTGGGTGTAAAAACGAAGGGTCTTGTCACGAAAGAGCACCGAGTCATCGGGGTAGAAACGGTCGACGGTACGATGCTAGAGGCACGCCGAGGTGTGATTCTTGCGACGGGTGGCTACGAGGGCAACGCTGAGCTGGTTCAGCGGTTCGAGGGTTTCCCTGAGTGGATGAATCCGTTTGGCCCAGAAAACACGGGCGATGCGTTGACCTTTGGTACACAAATCGGTGCAAGTGTTGCTCGGATCGGCATTAATAATTCGCTCTTCATCGGTACCGGGGTACCAGGCCGCCCCGAGGCGTTCTTTTCGGTTGGACTTCGAGGGTTGCCAATGCCGGGGGCGATCGCTGTGAATCAACGCGGCGAGCGCTTTGGCGATGAGACGCAATTTCAGGATATGGTCATGGCCTTTCAGCAGTACGACCGTCGCAATCGAAAGTTTTTAAACCTCCCGGCTTTCATGATTTTTGATGATCAGTTCCGTCAACGGTATCCAGTGATGGATGCGATGCCTGGCCAGCCGGCCCATCCTGATATCGCGAGGGCCGATACGCTGTTAGGGTTGGCCGAAAAAATTGGCATTGACGGACCCGGTTTGGCCAAAACAGTCGCTCAATTCAACGCTGATGTGGCGCAGGGCCAGGACAGCGTGTTTGGTCGTGGTCGCTCAGCCTTCTCGCGTAATAACGCCGGTGATCAAGAGTTAAAACTGAATCCACAATTGGCACCCGTGCAAACTGCTCCTTTTTACGCTCTGCCCCTAAAAATGGGCGGCGTTTGCAGCGCGGGGCTACTCACCGATCCGCATGCGCGAGTGGTTGGTGCAGACGGTCAGGTGATCGAAGGACTGTATGCCTGTGGTAATGCAGCCGCACCGACTTTCTTAGGCGTAGGGTATCAAGGCGGCTCGTCAATTGGGGCAGGTATTGTTTTTGGATACCTAGCAGCAGAACATGCGGGCACTCATTCAGTGTCTTGATTTCAAGGGGCGAGCGATGCAAAAGATTTTGACTTTACTCTATTCACTCATCTTCGTTTTTGGGGTGTCGGCTGTTCAAGCGGCATACCCAGAGCGGTCGGTACGTATTGTGGTCCCTTATCCGCCAGGTGGCCCAACGGATATCCAAGCCCGCATCATTGCGCAAAAACTAGGTGAACGCTTTGGGCAAACCTTCGTTGTCGAGAACAAACCCGGAGCAGGGGGCAACATCGGTACGCGCGCCGCAGCCCAAGCTGATGGTGATGGCTACACGGTGCTCTTGATGACGCCAGCACAAGTGATCAACATGCGGTTCTATGCAAATCCTGGGTACGATCTGCGGCAAGATTTTGTTCCAATTGGTTTGATCAGCACCGCCCCTGCACTCTTACTCGCAAACCCTAGGCTTGGTGTAAAAACGGTAGCCGATATTGTGGCATTGGCAAAACAGAAGCCTGGGGTGCTTGTCTACGCGAGTGCAGGGGCAGGGCTGTCAACGCATCTGATGATGGAACTCTTAAAGAAAACTGCCGGTATCGATATGGTTCATGCACCCTACCGCGGCTCAGCACCAGCGTTGGCTGGACTCATTGCGGGCGATACTTCGTTTTTGATCGATTCGATGGTGTCTGGCTTGCCGCAGGTGAAAACGGGCGCCCTGACCGCGATCGCGGTCACAAGCTCAACGCGGTCTCTTAGTGCGCCGGACATCCCCACGTTAAGTGAGTCGGGCCTGCCAGGATTTGATGCAATCACCTGGTATGGCTTTATGGCGCCTGCAAAGACTTCTGCAGAGATCGTGAGCAAATTAGCAGTTGAAATGAATCTGATTCTTCAGTCACCCGATATTCATAAGCGATTTCTTGAAATGGGTAGTACGCCCGCAGTCGTGAACCCTCAGGCATTCGGTCAGTTCTTAGCGAGCGAAGAGAAGCGCTGGTTAGAGATCGTGATCGAGTCGGGCGCGAAGGTGAACGAATGAGCTTGTCTTCGAGTGCCGAGTGTCAGATACCCGTGAAAGAGAAAAAATTAAAAGTCATTTTGGTGGTTCCAGCAACCAATACCACGATGGAAACAGAGGTTCGGGCGCTTTGGCCTGAGATTGACGAGCTACATCGTGTTGGGATACCTCGCCCGATGAGGCCGATTGTCGCAAGCGATTTGCCCGAGTACCGGGAGCACACGCTTAAGGCGATCGAACCTTACCGAACAAGTGGTGCGGATATGGTGATCTATGGCTGCACCACCGCTGGGTTTTTGGCGGGCCCCGAGGGTGATGCAGACATGCAGCAAGCTTTGGTGCGGACGGTTGGAGCGCCCGCGGTGACGACGGCCTCGTCGATGGTCGATGCCATGCGCCTGGCAGGTGTCGCGCGGCCAGCGATCGTGACGCCTTATCTGAAACCGAGCAATGATGGCTTGATAAATTTTCTTTTGGCCAAGGGTGTAGAGGTCTCGACGTTAGATAGTTTTTTTTTCACGACCACTGAACAATATGATCAGGTAACGTCTGAGCAGGTGTTGGCTTTGGCTGAACTGACCGGTAGAGATCCCGCGGCAGATTGTTTATTTATCGCGTGCACGCAGTTGCCGACACTGTCTATATTAGAAGAGTTGAGACGGCGCTTAAACAAACCAGTTCTGGGGGCAATACAAGCGACAGTTGCAAATGCAAAGAGAGTATTGGCTCTTGGTTTGACCCAGAGTCGCACGAACCCCCCACTCAAATAAAAACGCCCCGCATGCGGGGCGCTTCTTCGTTCAGAATCGTGCAGTCAAATCTTAGGCAGCAACGACTTCAGCTTGTTCTGTCTTTTTGCCGATGTTGACATGATCCCAAAGGTTTTTGCCAGAAACCGACTTCGAGAACGAGTCAGCGACGACCAATAAAACGGCCCAAGGAGCCACGAATGCTACGGCAGCAGCACCAGCTGCAACGTGAGCAGCGCCGTTCACAAAGTTGCCATCCATTAACAGGCTTGCGCCGGGTAACATTGTTTCGCCAACTAGTTTGACGCCGTTGGTGAGCATTCCTACTGGGGTAATTGCATCTGACATAATTTTCTCCGGAGTTTAGATGGTGTCTAGTATTGACTGAGAGGGCCCTCTCGAGTAGCGGTACTTAAAAATGTAGACAATAAGGATTGTGCTACAAAAAATTCAAAAAGTGTGTGAATTATTTAATAAACTGCAACAAAAGTACGAATTAACTTTTTAAACCACCACAAATACCCTACTAAAGACGGGTATTTGTGGTATCGGGAGGCTATTCTCAACCTCGGAGTTTTAGTACGGTTGCCCTTTAGTTCTCGTAAGCCGATTCGCCGTGCGAAGTGATATCCAATCCCTCACGCTCTTGGTCTTCAGGCACACGTAAACCAAACACCAAGTCTGCAATTTTGAAGGCAATATAAGACACCACACCAGACCAAACCAGTGTGACTAAAACGCTTTGACCTTGAATCAAGAACTGGTCAATGATCGAGTAATCAGCAGCGGCAGCGTTGGTGACATAGTCGTAGATGCCCGTGCCACCCAACTTGGGTGCTGCAAACACCGCGGTGAGTAAGGCACCTAAAATCCCTGCCACGCCGTGAATACCAAACACGTCCAAGCTGTCATCTGAACCTAACAATTTCTTTAAGCCACTGACGCCCCAGATGCAGATGAAGCCACCCGCAGCACCAATCGCCAGAGCGCCCATTGGGCCTACAAAGCCAGCTGCAGGTGTGACAGCAACCAAGCCAGCGACACAGCCAGAGGCAGCGCCTAGCAGTGAAGGCTTGCCCCGCAAGAGCCATTCTGCGAACGTCCAGGCCAGTACTGCCGCTGCGGTTGCCAGCAAGGTATTGGTAAAAGCTAACGCCGCTGTGCCGTTGGCTTCAAGCGCTGAGCCGGCGTTAAAGCCAAACCAGCCAAACCACAACAGCGCAGCACCGATCATGACATAGACCATGTTGTGTGGCTTCATAGACTCTTTGCCAAAGCCTAAACGTTTACCAATCACAAACGAGCCCACTAAGCCAGCGATCGCAGCGTTGATGTGCACCACGGTACCACCGGCAAAGTCGAGTACGCCCTTTTGAAATAACCAACCAGCCTTAGCCGTCATGGCTTCAAGCGAGGCGGCATCTTTGACGTCGTCTGGGCCGGGCCAGAACCAAACCATGTGGGCGATTGGCAGATAGGCAAAGGTGAACCACAACACCATAAACAACAGGATGGCCGAGAACTTTGCACGCTCTGCGAAGGCGCCAACGATCAGGCAGCAGGTGATGGTAGCGAATACCCCCTGAAACACCATGAACACGTACTCGGGGATGGCGACGCCTTTGCTGAACGTCGCTGCGACCACCTCAGGATTGAGCCCTGCCAAAAATAGTCGATCAAATTTGCCGATAAAGGCGTTGCCCTCGGTAAAGGCCAGGCTATAGCCATAAATTGACCACAGTACGATGATCAAAGAGAACACGACCAAGCACTGCATCAAGATCGACAAGACGTTTTTACTGCGGGTCAAGCCACCGTAAAAGAGTGCCAAACCGGGTAGGGTCATTAAAAGGACTAAGGCAGTACAAACCATCATCCAGGCCGTATCACCCTTGTTTGGAACAATCGCTGCCGGTGCGGCGGCGGGTGCTGCAGCGGTTGCCGCGGGCGCTGCAACCGTTGCGGCTGGTTTGGCGTCTTGAGCGTAAGCGGGGATTGTTGAGGCAAGCCCTGCGACGCCCATCACGGCCGCCAACAGGCCTGTTGCTAAAAGTTTATTTAACCAATTTGACACAATACACCTCGTCTTTAAAGTGCCGACGCGCCGGTTTCACCGGTGCGAATGCGAATGACATGATCAATGGGGGTGACGAATATCTTTCCGTCTCCAATCTTTCCCGTACGAGCGGCCTTCTCAATGGCTTCGAGTGCCTGATCCAAAAGTTCATCAGACACGGCGGCTTCGAGTTTGATCTTGGGTAGAAAGTCAACGACGTACTCTGCACCACGATACAACTCAGTGTGGCCTTTTTGGCGACCGAAGCCTTTGACCTCGGTGACTGTGACGCCCGATATGCCGATAGCAGTGAGGGCAGTGCGCACTTCGTCAAGCTTGAAGTGTTTGATAATGGCTGTGATCAATTTCACGGCAGTCCCCTTGAAGATTAAAAGGTTTTAGTTAAGGTGGCCAAGACCGTATCACCACCCAAGGCTTTACCCTGAGAGTTGATGTAGGCTCCCTTTTTGGCATTCGTACCAAGGTAGGCAACCCCTAGGCTTAAGCCGCTGCCAAAGTCTTTGGTCAGGCCTAGCTTCCAGTCTGTATAGCTATACAGACTATCGTTTGTGACATTGGATCCGCCAGCAGTGCCTGCAATGTATTGGTAACCGGCATGGGCGTTCAGAGTGAGGCCCCAAACGCCTGTGTCATAGTTGACAGTCAGGTCGGTGTAGTTTGAGCCCGAGCTGTTTGAAAAGCCAAAGAGTGTGGTGACAGCGTACGAAAACTTAAGGTAGCCGGTGACCGAGTCAAAGGTGAAGTTTTGAGCGGCGTAGAGTTCGGTGGAATTCGGATTGGTCGTAAAGCCAGTCGCGCCAGAGGTCGGGAAGTAGTATTGCAGTACACCCACATCTGCCGCAAAGCCCTTAGACCATTCGTACTTATACCCAGCGTAAAAATCCATTTCAATCGGGGCTGAGGCACTCTTGCCTGAAGCCGAGGCTGTGTCTGAAATCCAGCTAATCGATGAGTTCCAGTTGCCGATATAAAAGCCGCTTGGGTGGGCGTAATCAAAGCCACCTTGAATGGCAGGCTGCAAATTTGATTGAGAAATGCCGCGATAGCGATAGTCACTGGTGAGTGACACGTTTGCGGTCAAGGGGCCTGGATCCGCCGGTGTCGGTGCAGCAGCAGGAGCGGCCGGTGCGGCGGTTTGTGCAACGGCAAGCGTGCCAAGCGCTAGGCACGAGAGGAACCCTGCTGCTAAGGAAGAGGTGACGACCTTACGGCTAGTAGACATGTTGAACTCCCTATGAATGTGGAACTGGTAATCACAGAAAGCAAGATGCATGCCAGCGAATATCCGACAACTTTCTCAGGAAAACCCTAAGTTTGCGGTCACTTATGCCTTGAATCGGTGCAAATGCACCAAATAAGTGCGTTAGCCAAAGCATTTTGTCACTCCGTTGTCATATTGCTTGCACGAATGATTTTTGCTAAACGCTCAGACTCTGCACTTAGGCGGGCGAAGTAGGCCGCCCCGTCTTCTTGCATCGGAATAAATCCTAAGTCACTAAAGCGCTTTTGCACCTCGGGCAGTTTCATGATTGTTTGTGTGACGGCCCGCAGTTTGTTCCCAATGGATTCGGGGGTGCTGATCGCCACGGCAATTCCGATTGAGCCGCCGTAAGAGAAATCTTTAAAACCAAGCTCTTCCATCGAGGGCACCCTTGGCAAGAGTGGTGAGCGTTGCGGTGTTGTGACAGCCAGGGCGCGCAGTCGTCCAGACTGAATGAGTGGGCTGGCGTTTGCAACCGTGTCGACAAAGAGGTCGACTCGGCCCGCATACAACTCAATCAAAGCTGGGCCACTACCCTTAAAGGGGACGTGACTAATTGAAAGGTTGGCCGCATTTCTTAACGCTTCGTTGGCCATGAAGGAGGTTGAAGTGCCCCCAAAATTGGCAAAATTCAGTGTGTTTGGCTTGCTCTTGGCATGTGCAATCAACTCTTGCATGGTTTGAAAATGAGAGGCACTCGACACCACAAAAATGCCAGGAGACAACACAAGTAAACCAATGGGCTGAAAATCGCGTTGCCAAACGTAGCTCAGTTTGTCTCCCATAATCGTGGGGGCAATCGTAAACTCAGTGCCGGTTACCTGATACAAGGTGTAGCCATCAGGCGCCGCCTTGGCCGCAATCGCTGCAGCGATGGTGGCAGTTCCTCCAGGTTTATTTTCAACCACCACCGGTTGCGCAAGCTGCTCAGAATACTTAGACGCAATAAAGCGTGCAACAGTGTCCCCTGCACCTCCAGGTGGATAGCCCACGATCAGTCGTAAGGGCCTGTTGGGGTAGTCTTGTGCATAGGCACAGCTAAGTGCGTTGCAACCAAAAAAAATGAACGCCAACGCAAGGTATACATGTCGCATGATGGTTGTCTCTTTTATTGTGGATGACCTACGCCGACTATGCATGGGCGATCGACGTTTATGAATGTTTTAGTGCAACGCTTTGATTATGCCTAAAAAACATGGGTGTGCTGCGCCTCAAGCACTTATATCCGCACTTTAGGCAGTCGTGTCCATGTTGTCTTTACCCGTGCTAATCTTGCCGCATCATTCCGCATCATTCCGCATCATTCACCCGCCTCTCACACCACCAGCGAGTCTTATGGCGATAGCCGTGCCCTCAGTGATTGAACTCAAAAACGTTGCGAAGCGTTTTGACTCAGGGTTGCTTGCCTTAGGCGCCGTCTCGATGCACGTCGCGCGTGGTGAATTTGTTACGCTTCTTGGCCCCTCGGGTTGCGGCAAAAGCACCGTGCTGAAGTTGGTTGCTGGCTTGGCAACTCCGACTGAAGGAACCATTGCGTCGCCAGCACAAAAAGACCAGACTGGTAGATCGACAGCGTATGTGTTTCAAGAGCCTACGTTGCTACCTTGGGCGACAGTGTTTGAAAATGTATGGCTGCCGTTGCGGCTACAAGGTCAGTCGAGGTTGGGCGCGCAGTCTGTCATTAATCGCGTACTTGAGCAGGTCGGACTCGGTGAGTTTCATCAAAGCTATCCCGCCCAGTTATCAGGTGGGATGAAGATGCGGGTCTCGATCGCGCGCGCGTTGGTGTCGCAGCCCCAAGTCTTGCTGATGGATGAGCCCTTTGCGGCATTAGACGATATCACTCGCCAGCGCTTGAATGTCGATCTACTGACTTGGTGGCATGGCCAGTCAATATCCGCGATATTTGTCACGCACAATGTGGCCGAGGCTGTCTTTCTGAGTCAACGGGTACTCGTGATGGGCGCACGTCCGGGTAAGGTTGTTGCCGAAGTGCATGTTGATCAACCATACCCGCGTGAGGCTAGTTTTCGACAAACACAAGCGTTTATTCAACATTGCCGAACGCTTAGCGAGGCACTTGATGCAGCAAGCTCTACTGGGGTGAGGTCGCATGAAATTGGGTAACATTTTTCTTCCGACATCTGTCTGTGTGGCATTGCTTCTGGGCTGGGAGTTATTTGTCTGGTGGGCACAAGTCCCCGCCTACACCTTACCTGCACCCTCCGCCGTGATTGGGTCCCTTGTTGCGAACTGGAGCTCGCTGTTAGGTAGTTGGTGGTTTACTGTAAAAATCACGCTCAGCGCTTTGGGTCTGGCCTGTCTTGGTGGTGTCTTGATCGCGTCGGTGTTTGCACTGTCGCCGCGCACAGAGCGTGCCTTGTTTCCGCTCGCTGTTGTGCTGCAGGTCACCCCAATCGTGGCGGTGGCCCCGCTTATGCTCATCTATGTCGAAAGCACAATGGCTGCGTTATTGCTGTGCGCCTGGATCGTGGCGTTTTTTCCAATCTTGTCGAACACCGTGATTGGCTTGCGGTCAATTGACAAAAACTTACTGGATCTCTTTCGACTGTATCGCGCGACCCCTTGGCAGCGCTTGGCCCTGCTGCGAGCACCCTCAGCGTTACCGTATTTTTTAGCAGGAGTAAAAATATCAGGCGGCTTGAGTTTGATTGGTGCCGTGACCGCCGAAATGGTTGCTGGCGCGGCCGGTCGCGACACGGGTTTAGCATCGCGCATTCTTGAGGCGAGTTTTCGCACAGAGACCCCTAAAATGTTCGCTGCATTATTGCTACTTGTCGTGACCGGTGTGATGGTGTTTTTAATCCTAAATATTTTGTCCAGAAAGCTGTTGGTTCATCAGCCAAGTTTCGAATAGGAAAATCATGTCGTACAAATTTTTTTGCAAACTGGCAGTCATCTTGTTATTCATACCAAGCCTTGCACCGGCACAACAGGCAGTCTCCTTTGCAACGAATTGGAAAGCTCAAGCGGCACACGGTGGTTTCTATCAAGCGCTTGCGGATGGCACCTATAAAAAATATGGCCTGGACGTCAAAATTATTCAGGGTGGTCCGCAGGTCAACAATCGCCCACTCTTGCCCGCGGGGCGTATTGATTTTTTAATGACAGGTAATTTGCTGCACAGTTTTGACAACGTCAAAAATAAAGTCCCAGTTGTTGCCGTGGCTGCGATGTTTCAAAAAGATCCGCAAGCCTTAATGTCGCATCCCGGGCAGGGTTACGAAAACTTTGCAGCGTTAAAGGCTGCGCCCGTTGCCTACATTGCAAAAGATGGACAGTTCACCTGGTGGCAATGGCTAAAAGTCACACACGGGTTTCGAGACGAGTCCTTGAAGCCGTACAACTACAACTTGGGGCCTTTTCTTTCAAACGCAAAGTCAATCCAACAGGGTTATTCAGTAGCCGAGCCTATTTATATCAAAGAGCAGGGCAAATTTGATCCTGTCGTGCATCTGTTAGCAGATCATGGCTTCTCAACCTACAGCACGTTAATTGAAACCCGTGCCGATACCGTTAAAAACAAGCCTGAACTCGTGCAGAAGTTTGTCGATGCATCGATTCTAGGCTGGGTCAACTTTATGTACGGTGATCGCAAAGTCGCGACTGCGTTGATGTTGAAAGATAACCCTGAGTTGACTTCGGTTGAAGTTGAGGCCTCTGTGAGCCTGATGAAACAACAAGGTATTGTTGACTCAGGTGAAGCTCGCGCGCTCGGGATCGGTGCGATGAAAGCCGAGCGTATTCAAGATTTTTATACGCAGATGGTCAAGGCAGGGTTATACAAATCTGGCGACGTTGATCTGACTCAAGTCGCCAACCTTCAGTTCGTGAACAAAGCAGCAGGCGTTGAGCTGACCAAGCAATTGTCGACAGCGAAGTAAAAAACTTGCCAACACAAACGCTCAACGATCGTCAGTGCAGTTGACGTTGCTGGGATTGCGTGAAAGAGAGACCATGGCTCATCAACTTGTTCGTGCGCCCGATTTCCGACCAAAGAAATCGGGTCTATCGGCCATTTAATCGGGTGTCATCTTGGCTTTGATGATCACCTCTTTCCATTTTGCGGTTTCGCTTTTGATAAACGCCGCGTAAGCCTCTGGGGTGCTACCAACGACCTCAGTCGCCATCTCACTGATGCGCTTGTTCACCTCAGGCATCGCGAGTACCGCTGCGACATCTTTCGATAGCTGATTGACGATCGGCTTGGGCGTGCCGGCTGGAGCCATAAAGCCAAACCAGGCAGTGATTTCAAAGTCTTTGATACCTTGCTCGATCACAGTGGGCACCTCGGGTTGCGCAGGCGATCTTGCGTCGCTCGTAATGCCAATCACGCGAACAGCGTTTGACCGAATGTAAGGCAGCAAGACTGGCGTGTTGTGGATTAGAACTTCAAACTGACCACCGAGCCCATCGGTGGTCATTTGAGCGCTTGACTTGTAGGGGATGCTGGTCATCTTGATGCCAGCAACCAAGTTTAGTAATTCACCCGTTAAGTGTTGCGTTGTGCCGGGGCCAGGTGTGCCGTAGCGCACTTTGCTCGGGTCTGTCTTTGCCAACGCGATCAGCTCTTGCATATTTTTGACCGGTACCGAAGGGTGCACGGTAATAAAGTTCGGCGTCTTGGTGGCCAGGCTGACTGGAATCAAATCTTTCTCAACATCGTAGGGCATCTTGCCAGCCATTAAGGTTGGGTTGACTGCCGTTGGGCCAATGGTGTTGTACAAAAATGTGTAGCCATCGGGTGCCGCTTTTGCTACTCGATCGGTGCCGATATTGCCCGCCGCGCCGACGACGTTTTCAATCACGACTGGCTGACTCCAGACTTCAGAAAGCTTTTGCCCGATCAGGCGAATTTGTGTGTCCGGGGCGCTGCCCGGTGGCGCTGGGACAATCATCCGTACCGTCTTGTCGGGCCATTTTGATTGCGCTTGAGCGGCGACGCTAAAAATGAGGCTAATCGTTAAAAGGGATGCGCTCGTCGTGTTGAGTAAGAGTGCTAGTGGGGTAGGCAGTTTCATGAATGTCTCGCTAGTCAGACAGCTTTTTGTCAAACCTATTGTGGCTTGATCACAAACCCATTTTAAACAGCTCGCCACTGGGACGTACTAATGGCTTACCCCTAGCTGTTAACGCTTTGGGCGAATAATGACAGGGTTATGTTCGCCCAGGCGAGGCGGTCGAGACCCCGCAGTACCGGGGGTCTTTGATAGTTTGATGGGTAGCCCAACACCTCGATAATCGTCGCGCTGAACAAACATGTTGCGCGCTGCGGTATGGGGCTGTTCAAACGCCTCAGGCACCGTGTGAACGGGGCCAGCAGCGACCCCAAGCGCCATGAGGTCTTTGCACAGATCAGTTCGCTTAAACGCTCTCAGTGCGATCTCCATTTCATGTCGTAAGGCCTCGCGATTGGTCATGCGGCTCGCGTTGCTGTCAAACAGGGGATTGCTCAGCAGGTCTTCGCGCTGGATATGTTTGCAGAACTTTTTAAATTGTCCTTCATTGACGATCCCTAAAAATATTTGACCGTCGCCGACTTCAAAGCGGTTGTAAGTTGGGATATTAGGGTGCGCACTGCCGGTTAACGCAGGAGTGTGACCAGAGTTCATCCAGTTGGCCGCGTGCGGAATCAGCAGGCTTAAGGCAGAGTCGAACAGTGTGGCTTCAACACGTTGACCTTGCCCAGTGCGGATACGAGCCCACAGCGCCATCATGATTCCAGAAAAGGCGTTGTAGCCGGTGACCTGATCGACCACCGGCACGCCGATGCGTGTGGGGCCTGCTTGTGGCTCGCCATTGATACTCATCAGACCGCACATTGCCTGCAGGACCGCGTCGTAGCCGGGCAAGTTCGCCAAGGGGCCGGTGTCGCCAAAGCCCGAGATGCTGCAGTAAATCAGTTTCGGAAAGGCCGTTGCCAGATACTCGTCGTAACCGAGCCCCCATTTTGCCATCGTGCCGGGGACAAAATTTTCGATTAACACATCAGCGTCAGCGAGTAAGGCTTCAAGAACTGCGCGGTCGCCAGACTGAGTGAGATCCAAGCTTAGACCACGCTTGCCGCGATTGATTGCCGAAAAGTAGGCTGCTTGTCCGGGCTCAACAAAGGGCGGGCCAAGTAATCGTGTTTCGTCACCTTGCGGCGCTTCGACCTTAATGACATCGGCCCCATGGTCTGCCAACATCTGTGCACACATTGGGCCCGCCAACACGCGCGAGAGATCTAGTACGCGCAAGCCGACTAAAGACCCTTGCTTGGTGCTTGGATCAAGCCACGCTGCACCGATCAGAGGACTTGCGCCCGAGGTGTCGGCCGACTGGTCAGTGTCTGAGGGTGCATGCATGGGTCTAGCCTCGCGCTGGGAGTTGCACAATACAAGAGCCTAACACCGATAGCTCATTGTTTTGATTATGTGCCTCTTGCGCGATGGCAACAAGGTGGCGATCACCCTCTTTGTATTTCTTTGTCACTTTTGCGCGAATGAACAGCATATCGCCCGCTGGATTATGACGTCGAATCTTGCAATCAGCCTGACGCAAAAAGCCTTCGTCTCCCATCCAGTTCGTCATCTGATGCATCAGCCAAGAGCTGCGTTCTGGGCCGTAATCGTAAGCGCCAGGCGCACCGACTTCAAGGGCAAACTCTTCTTCCCAATGCACACGCTCTGGTACGTCGGGCACACCGAAGCGATTTTTAATGCCAACGCCGGGATGCGCGTCGATCAGTTGCCAAGCGAGCTTATTGGCGCGTATGTAAAGCCCACCCCAGCCTTGCGCGTACGCAATAAAACCAGTAACGGTCATTGGGCCTTTAAATAATACTGGCAACTCTTCGCCTTCTTGAACATCATCCCAATAGCGCGTGTTGGCACCGCGAATTTCTTCGTTGGCGTAGAGCTTGTAGGCTTCTTTCAATTGCTCATCGGTGTAAGGCACAACACCTTTTTCTTGCACCTCAGTGTATTTGGTACCTTTCTCGCGAGCGTGATCACGTTCGGTGCGAAAGCACCAGGTGTCAGCTTCGGCAAGTTTGTCGCCCGTTTGATTGAAAAAATCGACGTGATAAGTTTGCTGAATTGCTTTGCCAGCAAAGCGCGTGTCGTGCTCGACGAGATCCTTCAGATAGGCTTCGGTGCTAATGACATCATTGCGTTTTGCGTGTTGATGCCACGTCCAGTTCGAACCTGACCACATCGCGTGCACGCCAGGTAAACCACCCACATAGCCCGACACAATACGGCTGGTTGAGTACAAAAAACTTGGCAGCGCAATAATGGTGCCGTGACTGGTTTTAGCTGCGTACTCTGGGTCGCACCACAGGGGATTGTCGTCACCGATGCCGTGCGCATAGTGGCGAATGTTGTCGCGGGTGGCTTCGTGACACCAGGGTTCGGCGGTTGCACCGATTTTGACACCGATGCGCCGCTTCAGATCTTCAAGCCCCTGCTCAGTAATTTTTGGAAAACTGCGCTGGCCGATGAGTGTTGATGACATTTAAATCTCCTGATGACTTCTTTTAAACCTAGATCGAAAAAATGTTTTCAAATGCATTGGACGATATCTGTTTGTGTGACGACTTAAGAGCACGGTCTGTCGTTACACCCTGCCGCGTGGTGATTTGGGTTTGCGAAGGCGGTGTTCAGCCTTGTGTATGATGCCTGTTGTGCGGTCACTCTATTTGAGTGCGCAAGGGTGGCGCTCGATCTTGAATCTGGTGTTCGTTTTGCGGTCACGCTGCTGTCTCGCGAAGTTTTTTTCGATGAATTTTGCCAGCGGGCGTTTTGGGTAGTTCTGGCACAAAGACGATGTGACGGGGATACTCGTGCTGGCTTAAGCGTGTTCTGACTAAATCTTGAAGCTCTTGGATAAACGTTTCGTCGCCTGGTCGCTGGCTAACCACAAACGCTTTGACGGCTTGGCCGCGCAGGCTGTCAGGTACGCCGATCGCTGCCGCCTCTTGTGCGTCAGGATGTTTCAGAATCGCATCTTCGATTTCGACGGCACTCATTGTCCAGCCAGCAGAAATGATGACATCGTCGGCGCGGCCGCCATGATAGAAATACCCTTCGGCATCGACGTGTCCAAGATCTTTTGTGGCAAGCCACTGACCCTTGCGCCAGACTTTGATTTCACCGACGACTTCGGGGGCGCAGACGAGGCCGGCCGCGTCTTGAACCTGCACTTGCGCGCCAGGGATGGGTTTGCCGAGAGATCCTGACTTATGCGCAAAATCTTCAGCGCCGGGATAGCCCACCAGGATGACACCGATTTCGGTCGTGCCATACATGCTGCAGACCTGTAGCCCGAAGGTTTGCTCGATGAATTCTTCGGTGGCGCTGTCGATTGGCTCGCCGGTAAACGACATTTTTGTAAAAGAGTATTGGTATTGAGATGCGCAGCCCGAATTTTTCATCATGCGGTAGTGCGTGGCTGCCGCTGAAATATTGGTAAAACGATGTGTTGCCAGCCCTTTTAGTAATACTGCTGCGCTGAATTTTCCGGCAAAAGAGCCAATGGTAAGGCCCAGCGCCATCGGCGCGAGGGTGCCATGCCAAAGCCCGTGGCCCCAGGCTGGCGAAGAGGGGCACATGAAACGATCGCCTGGGCGTAAGCCAGTGCCATAGAGTGCCGCTACCATCAAGGTCACGATTGACCGATGCGTATGTTTGACCGCTTCAGGGAGCTCTCGCGTGGTACCCGACGTGTACTGATACATCGCGTAGTCAGTCGCCTGGGTCGTGGTAACGAAGGTGTCTGGGTATTGCGCCAACGATGCCATCAGAGCGTCGTCAGCTAAGAGGGTGCGCGATTGATAGTCGGCAGACACAATGCTGATTTTTTCTGAGTTTGTAAACAATAGGCTGGGCAGACAATCAGCAATTCTAAGATTTAAGCCATCGGGGCCGAACAGCGTGAAGAGTGGCACAGCAATGGCGCCGGCTTTCATGATGCCGAATAAACAGGTGTAAAACGCCAGTGAAGGCTCAAGCATCACCGCAACACGGTCGCCCTTTTTGATGCCGCGAGCTTCTAAAAAATGTGCCATCTGCGACGACTGCTTTGCCAGCTGCTCGTACGAGATGAGCTCGTCGGGTGCGTCGGTGCGCAGCACGATGACAGCCGTTTGCCCCTGCAAGGCATAGCGGTCAACGCATTCATGGGCAATGTTGAGCTGCTCGCGATTGCCGTCAAATAACTCCCACAGTTTTTCGGATGAAAAATTTGCCTGTGCGTCGGCATAAGACGTCAACGCGGTGAGTTTGACTATCGGAGTATTTTGCTGTGTCAACGGTTTGCGAGTGCAGTATGGTCGCTGGCGAGGCCAGCGCGGATTGCGTTGGCTGTCGTTGCGAGAGCTTCACTTTATCGCTGACCTGTTTCATTGTCAAATGAAGCTATTTGTTGTATTAGTACAATAATATTAAAATAAAATCATCCTTTTATGTTTGACCAAAGCCCAATCAATTGCCAATACACAATTTTGTGTTTGACCCAAGCCCAATCAATTGCCAATACATAACTACGTTTTAGCGAACGCCTAAACAACTCTTGAATGCAACAAACCTATCCAATGACCTCGCCTAAGCAAATCACGCAGCAAGTCACGCAGAGCCCTCACGACCGCGGGCAAGATCGCGTTTTGGTGGATCGCCCCGCACCTCGCATCCGTCCGGTGCCTGCAGTGTCGCGTTCAATTGCGATTTTGCGATTGTTGGGCAAGGCGCGTGCGCCGCTTGGCGTCAACGCGATCGCACAGGCGCTGGGTCTTGTGCCCAGTACGTGTCTACACATTTTGCGTGCGCTCGTTGAAGAGAAACTCGTTGCCTTTGATCGCCAAACCAAACATTACCGGCTTGGCATCGGTATGCTCGCACTCGCGCGCAGCGCCCTTGATGCCAATACGTTTCCTGCACTGATTCAAACAGGCCTCGATCAACTTTCCACCGCATACAACGTCACGGCCATCGCCGTCGACGTGACCGACGCTGATCAGATGGTCGTTGTTGCGCTATCGCGCTCGACCATCCCCTTTAGGCTACACGTTGATGTTGGCAGTGTGTTTCCGTCGTTATTAAGTGCCACCGGGCGTCTGGTGGCCGCCTTCAGTCAACAATCTCGCGCCGAACTGAAAGCTCAGTTTGCCAAACTGCGATGGGATGGCTCGATCAATTTCGAGACTTGGTACCTTGAGGTGCAACAGGCAAGGCAAAATGAATATAGTATCGATCGAGGCACTTATATCGCCGGCGTGACCATCGTGGCTGTACCCGTTCGCCAAACAAATAAAATGCCAACGCATACACTCGTCTGCGCAAGCTTGACGAATCAGCTGACCGAGGCTGACCTAACCGATCTAACCACGCGAATGCGAATGCAGGCCGATCTCGCCATCAGCCTTTAACCTAAAGCGTAGAAAGAAAAAGAAGAAGGGAAAAGCAGAAGGGAAATGCGGAAGGAAAAAACAGAGGGGATACGCAGAAGAAATATGCAGAAGGGATGCGCAAAAATCCCGTTTGTTTTAAATTTAACTCGCACGCGTTCGGCGCTTTAGGATTGCGATGCTGTCAAACAGATTAACAGGAAGATGAATTATGCAACATAGCCTCGAAAGAATTTTGACGACACATACGGGCAGCCTGCCTCGCCCTGCTGCCTTGGTGCAGATGTACGCCCAACGAGCGAACGGCCAGCCAGTCGATGAAGCGCTGCTTGAGCGTGCCGGCCACCAAGCCATGCAGGCCAGTGTCGAGAATCAAATGGCAAACGGTATTGACATTGGTAACAACGGCGAGCAGCAGCGCGAAGGTTTCTTTTTGTACGTGCAACGTCGGATGTCTGGTTTCTCAGGAAGCTGGAAACGTTGGTCGCGTGGTGACGTTGAACGGTACCCTGAGTTTAAGCAGATGATGGCAAACCAAGCCGGCGATAAAGTGGCTGTCAGTAACTTTCTGCCGCCGCGTGTCACGGGCGAGGTCAAGTATCTTGAGCCGGCGCTCGCCGCCTCAGAGGCAATCGACTTTAAGGCCGAACTTGCTGGGCGATCAAAAAAATTCAAAGAGGCGTTTTTAACGGCACCTTCGCCTGGCATCATTGCCTCAGCGTGCAAAAACGAACATTACGATTCTGAAGAGTCGTATCTTGCAGCACTAGCCGAGGCGCTACGCCTCGAATACGAAGCGATCGTTAACAATGGTTTCCTTCTGCAAATTGATTGCCCTGATCTAGCGCTTGAGCGTCATGTGTCGTATCACGACGAATCTGATGCAAAATTTATCGGTTTCATCGAACGCGTCGTCACCGCCCTTAATGTCGCCCTCAGAAATATCCCGCGTGATCGCGTGCGTATGCATGTGTGTTGGGGTAATTATGAAGGGCCACACGATTGCGATGTTCCGTTGCAAAAAATTTGGCCAGTCATCAGCCAAACAAATGTGGGTGGCTTTGTGTTGCCCTTCGCAAACGCACGTCATGCTCACGAGATGACAGTCTTGCGTCACCGCCCCTTGAAAGACGATCAAGTGATTGTGGCAGGTGTCATCGACGTCTTGACCAACTTTGTTGAGCATCCAGAGGTTGTGGCCGACCGCCTCGAGCGCTGCGCCGCCGAGGTGGGTGACCCAACGCGGGTGCTAGCAGGTACAGATTGCGGTTTCGATACCTCAGCCGGGATGGGCCGCGTGGCAACTGATGTAGTCTGGGCTAAGTTACGTACGCTGGCTGAAGGCGCCCGTATCGCGAGTGAGCGGCTAATTAAATAGCGTTCACCCAACCGAGGCTCAGAGCAACAATATTTAAAACTAGTGCGTAAACATTCAGAGCGGACAGCTCGCGCAGACACCCAGTGCCTGGGCGAGCGGCTTTGCTTGCCGCTCGCCAGTGCGCTGTACCTTCAGTCAACAGTCGCGCCAGACGCTTTTACAATTGCACCCCATTTGACGATATCTTCGTCTAACCGCACTTTGAACTGCGCGGGGGTGTCAAAGGCAAGTTCAAGCCCAAGGTCCTTGAGTTTCTTTTGAACTGCGGGTTTCTGCATCACCGTTGCGGTCGCCTGATAAATCTTATCCACAATATCGGCCGGCGTGCCAGCAATGGCAAACAAGCCTACCCACAGCTCGCCCGAAAACCCTGGGATCTGTTCGATCATCGCTGGCACCTCAGGCAAAGACGGTGAGCGCGTGGCCGTGCTCACGCCTAGCGCTCGCAACTGACCCTGGCGAATATTGCTCAGCGCAGAGGGCAGGCTGGCGAAGGCAATGGGCACCTGTCCGCCTAGGACATCAGCCATAGCCGGGGCAACACCCTTATAGGGGATATGTTCCATTTTGTACCCGCCCATTTGATCCATCATCACGCCTGACAAGTGATTGACCGTACCGTTGCCCGCTGAGGCATATTGATACTTGCCTGGGTTGGCTTTGATCAAGGCTAAAAACTCGGCTAGCGTTTTGGCCGGAAAAGAGGGATGCACCACAAGTACGTTAGGCACGCTGCCAATAATGGTGATTGGGATAAAGTCTTTAACAGGATCAAAGCCCACATTCTTATACAACGCTGGGTTAATCGCTTGAGCGCTATTGACTGTCATGAATAGCGTATAGCCATCAGGCGCAGCCGTTTTGGTTTGTGCCGTACCGATGTTGCCACCGGCCCCCGGTTTGTTGACTAACACAACCGACTGCTTAAATTCTTCAGCAAGTTCGATGGCGATCACGCGCCCCACAATATCGTTTGTACCGCCGGTCGCGTTAGGAACCACCATCGTGAACGAACGGCTTGGAAAACTAGCTGGGGCTTGCGCCTCAACCGCTTGAATACCAAGGCTTAACGCCACCCCAACGAGCAGTCTGAGAGCCTGTACACTAAAGAATGAGTTGTGTTTGACCATGGGGATTCTCCTCGGGTTTAATCATTTTCTTGAGGCCCACTATAGACTACAAGCTATGCTCATGACTACGAATTTCGGATAAACCAGAATGTCGATCGCCCCCCGTAGGTTAATCATTGCAATCACCGGAGCCTCTGGCACCGCCTATGGCGTGCGCCTCTTGCAGGTGCTGCAGGCCACCGATATTGAGACGCATCTTGTCTTGACCGACTCGGCCAAACTGACAATGGCCGCTGAAACTGATTTTCAGCCTGCGCAGGTTCAAGCGTTGGCGGATGTGGTGCATGCTGCAAAGAACGTCGGCGCAACGATTGCCTCGGGCTCCTTTGTGACACTAGGCATGGTGATTGCGCCCTGCTCGATCAACACCTTGTCTGAAATTGCGTGGGGGATTACCGGTAATCTGATTTCACGCGCCGCCGATGTGACGCTTAAAGAGCGTCGCCGACTGATCTTGCTCGTTCGCGAAACGCCTCTGCATGCAGGTCACTTAAAGTCGATGCTGCAGGTGACGCAAAACGGTGCGATTGTGATGCCGCCGGTACCTGCCTTATATATCAAACCCAAGTCCATTGATGACGTCATCGATCATACGGTGGGTCGCGTACTTGATTTACTCGGCTTAGACACAGACCTTGTGCAGCGCTGGAATGGACTAGGGAAAACTTCGTCATGAAGTTATTTGTGTATTACAAGTTCTTACCGCTCGAGCAACCTCAAATCAAAACGCGAGTTGAGCAAATGCAAGCGAAGTTACAAAGTATGTTTGTCGCGTTACACCCGCAAGTGCTGATGCGCCCCAAGCCCGATGAACTTGGTCAGGTCACCTGGATGGAAATTTACGACTTGTCGGCGGTGGATCTCGATGAATTTAAGGACGCACTCGACAATGCTGCAGTGGCAGCAATGTTGCCCCAGCCCAGACGTATCGAACAATTTATAAACTGTATATGATAAAAAAAATATTAGCTCCAAGCGTATTGTTTCTGTTGAGCGCAACGTTTTTTCAGCATTCTTTCGCTCAGTACCCTGAGCGCACGATCAAAATTTTAGTGGGATTTGCTGCGGGTGGCCCAACGGATAGTTCAGCACGGGCGTTGGCCGAAGGCATGACCAAGGCGCTTGGGCAACAAGTCGTGATCGAAAATCGTCCGGGTGCAAACGCTCAAATCGCAGCCATAGAGCTCATTAAAAGCCCCGCAGATGGCTACACCTTGATGCTCGCGTCGAACGGAACGCTCGCAGTGGCGGGCGCACGCTACGCCAAGTTACCTTATGACGTTGAACGCGACTTCACGCCGATCGGCTCAGTGGCTGGCTATCCGCATGTCTTGGTGGTGCCGACGCAAAGCCCAGCCAACGACCTTGCATCGCTGATTCGCCTGGCCAAGGCTTCGCCCAAAGGTTTAACGGCCGCTGTGACTGGCCACGCCAACGAACTCACCGTTGAGTGGTTAAAAAAAGATGCAAATATTGAGCTGACTTCGGTCATTTACAAGGGGGCGTCAGCGGTTATCAATGATCTAGTCGCGGCGCGGGTGGATATGGCACTGCTTGCCCCTAACGTTGTGACGCCGATGCTTGAATCAAAGCGCATGAAAGCGATCGCGGTGACGGGCGCGAATCCTGCCGCAGACTTACCGGGTGTTGCCACCCTGATGGCCTCAGGCCTTGCAAATTTTGAACTTGATATCTGGAACGGTCTAGTTGCACCCGCGGGCACTAGTGCCAGCATTACTGACAAGCTCAACGCGGCACTTAAACAGACGCTGATTCAGCCAGAGTTTCAAAAAACATTGGCGTTGTCTGGGCAATACGCCATCATTGATACGCCGGCTGAGTTCAAACGCAAATATGACAAAGAAGCCGCGCACTGGAAAAAAATTGCAACCGATGCCAAGCTTCCTTTGCTTTGAGCAACCAGACTTAGCGCGCTACTGTCACACTAAAGCCTCAAGCACTCAAGCACTCAAGCACTCAAGTACTCAAGTACTCAAGCACTCAATGACTCAAACACTTAATTGCTCGAGTATTCAAGTGCTCAAGCACTCAAGCCAAAACGACTCACTCAATAAAACGCTTTCTCATCAAGCGATAACAACGGGAAGGCACTCAGTGCATCGTTGGGGCTCAGTGGTGCTACGGCTTGCAGATAGCTTGGATTGAGCTCAGCAAGCGAGTTGACACCGATCAAGCCCATACAGATCTTGATTTCATCTTCTAAGATTTCAAGCATTCTGACAACGCCCGCGGCGCCATCTGCTGCAAGCCCGATACATTGCATGCGACCCATACCGACCATGTGCGCGCCAGAGGCAATCGCCTTGACGATATCAGAGCCGCGATTAAAACTCCCGTCAACGATCACGGTAGCCCGACCATTCACGGCCTTCACAACTTCTGGTAGTACCGCCATTGACCCCAGGCAGTGATCAAGTTGGCGCCCACCGTGGTTTGACACATACACCATGTCTACGCCGTGATCGACTGCCATCGCAGCATCTTCAGCCGTTGCAATGCCTTTCAGAATGAGCGGCACTTTAAGTTTGCTTTTTAGGCGGTCAACATCTTTCCAGGTGAGCTGCGGTTGAAACTCGCGCCCCGGAACAGCGAGACGACGAATGTTACGTTTAGCCTGGTCGCGTTCGCGGCGGCTGTAGTGTGCGGTGTCAACCGTCAAACAAAAGGCGCCGTTACCGGTTGCTTCGGCGCGTGCTGCGATGGCGTCGACCCAAGCCGAGTCGCCATGAACATACAGTTGAAAAATACGTAGCGCCTCAGGGGCTGCTTGTGCCACGGCCTCGATGCCTGGCTGGCAGACCGAGCTAAGCATATGCGCAATACCAAATTGCTCAGCGGCCTGAGCCGAGGCCGCCCCCGCACCTTGCGCAAACAACTCAAGACTTCCAACGGGTGCAAGCAAGATTGGTAAGCGCAGGTCTCGCCCTAAAAAGCTAGTGCGAGCACTGACGTTGCTGACGTCACGTAAGACACGTGGTCGAAACGCCAGAGCGTCAATCGAAGCGCGATTACGGCGCAGCGTGGTTTCGGTTTCGGTTCCGCCAACGATGTAATCCCAATTATCGTGATTGAGCTTTTGGCGGGCTTTTTGAACGAGTTCGTGTAGTGTTAAAAAACGAGGTTCTGCAGAAGACATGGTGATTAAGGAGCTCTAAATTGAAGTGGTTTAAATAGGCAGAAATTATTCGCTTGCTTTGATGTTGGCCTGTTGGGCGATTGCTTTCCATTTTTTCATTTCAGCAAAGACAAAGTCGCTCCAGGGGCCGGCGCCACGCGGGTCAGGCACCATCCCTTTGTCGATGATGCTTTGTTGCATCATTGGGTCGGCTAGAACCTTGGCAACGTCGACACTAATTTTTTGCACCACCGCAGGGGGTGTATTTTTGGGCACTACCAATCCAGTCCAACCAGCGCCTTCAAAACCGGGGTAACCCGACTCGGCAACCGTGGGAAGATCTGGTAGTTGCGGCACACGTTCTAGCATTGCAATCCCCAGAGCTTTGAGCTTGCCAGACTTGATATGTGGCAAGGTGGCCGCCATGCTGTCCACCAAAATAGAAATTTGCCCGCCTAATAAATCGGTCACAGCACTTGCACTACCTTTGTAATTAATACCAACCATGTTGATGCCAGCTGTGTATTTAAAGAATTCGCCCGTCAAGTGTTGCGTGTTGTTGACGCCACCGTAGCCGACATTAAATTTTCCTGGATCTTTTTTGGCCGCTGCAACGAGTTCTTGAATGGTGTTGTAGGGTAGTGCTGCACTCACCACAATGATCATGGGCGCGATCGCTAAGCCGCCGACGTAAGTGAAATCTTTTGCGGCGTCGTAGGCAAGCTTATCAAACACGGCAGGGTTAACGGCCAACACACCGCTGGTCCCCATGATCATCGTGTAGCCATCAGGCGCAGCTGTTGCGCCAGCCACCATTCCAGGTACACCGTTTTTATTTTCAACAATGACTTGCTGGCCCCAAGCGACAGTGAGCTTCTCTGCAATCAGTCGTGCAATGATATCTGTCGCTTGCCCTGGAGGAAACGGCACAATCAACTTGACAGGCTTTTCAGGAAATACCGCTTGCGCATTGGCCGCGACATTCAGAAACGAGCAGCAAAGCCCGATCAACAAGACCGCGAGCGCTCTTAGCGCTGTGGGTCGTAACGTTGTTTGGTTCAACGTCAGCAGATTTGTTTGGCTTAAGGTCGTTAACATGATGCGCTTATTCTGTGGATTTGATGTTAGCCTGCGTTGCCGCAGTTTTCCATTTTTTCATTTCTGCAAACACAAATTCGCTCCAGGGGCCTGCACCGCGAGGGTCAGCCACCATTCCCTTATCAATGATGCTTTTTTGCATGTCAGGATCAGCCAAAATCCGGGACACGTCGGCACTGATCTTTTGAACAATCGCGGCAGGTGTGCCTTTGGGTACGACTAAGCCTTGCCAGCCTACCCCTTCGAAGCCAGGGTACCCCGACTCAGCAACCGTCGGCAGGTTTGGTAACTGAGGGACACGTTCTAGGGTCGTGATGGCAAGCGCTTTCAATTTGCCCGACTTGATATGAGGTAGGGCGACGGCCATGCTGTCTACCAGAATCGAAATCTGCCCACCGAGCAAATCAGTGACAGCTGCCGCGCTACCCTTGTAGTTCACGCCAACCATGTTCACGCCTGTGGTGAACTTAAATAACTCGCCCGTTAAGTGTTGCGTATTATTGACGCCACCATAGCCTACATTAAACTTGCCAGGCTCTTGCTTTGCTGCAGCAACCAGTTCTTGCACCGTGTTGTATGGCAACGCTGCGCTGACTACTACGATCATTGGCGTAATCGCTAAGCCACCCACATAAACAAAGTCTTTGGTGACGTCGTACGGCAGTTTTGCAAAGACGGCTGGGTTAACGGCCAAGACTCCGCTCGTACCCATCGTCATCGTGTAGCCATCCGGTGCGGCAGTGCTACCCGCAACCATGCCAGGCACGCCGGTCTTGTTTTCAACAATCACCTGTTGACCCCAGGCAAGGGTAAGCTTCTCTGCGATCATCCTGGCGATAATATCGGTCGCTTGGCCTGGTGGAAAAGGCACGATCAGCTTGACTGGTTTTTCAGGAAAGTTTGTTTGTGCTTGTGCCTGCACGTTAAAAATCAGGCACAGCGACATCGCCAGCAGCGAAACGAAAGATTTAAAGTGCATGTAAGCCTCCGGAAAATCGGGCGGCGCCGTCGACGGATTTGTCGATGTCTCTGGATCGGCGGTTTTTGTAATGAATTTCGCACTAAGTTAGGCTGCGTAATGCTATTTGTCAAATGAGGGCTAGAGCCCTCAGCTGCGTGCTGGTGAGTGACGTGCGTTTTCGAGAGATCGTCTGACGTTTCCGAGTGATGGTCTGACGGGTGCCGCGCAAATCGCAAGCTGCGAAGACGCCTTGCGGCGTGAGGCAAGGGTTTACCTTTAGCGGCCCAATATTTCTTTTTACCCTCATCGACTCAATATGTCTTTTAAGGTATCTGGATCGCAGCGCACATCAACACCCGCCTCCTCTTGCGCCAAGAGCATCGCGATGCGCGAGTCTTTATCGCCCCAGCCCCGGTCAAGTGCTTCGGTCATCTGAGCAAGTGTTAGCTTTGCAAAGTGCATATCCAGATCAATTTCGCGACCGAGTTCGTTGGCCAACGTAACGTCTTTATGAGCCAGTTTTAACGAAAATTTAGCAGGCTCGTATGCGCCACTTAAAAAGTGAGTGGGTAGGCCGTCAAAGGTTCGACGTCGCCCCACGGCACCGCTGCGCAACGCCTTGAAAAGGGTGGGGGCCTCGACGCCGGCCTTCACACCCATTGAAAAGACTTCTGCAATCGCAGAGTTAAACATGTAACCCATACAGTTATGGACTAGCTTGGCGACCGAAGCGGCACCAACGGCACCTAAAAATTGCACATCGTCTGACATGCACGACAGCACAGGCGCATATTTGTTGAAGGTTAGTTCGTCACCACTCGTCCAAATGACAAGTTTGCCCGAAGCGGCGCCCGTGGGGCCTCCGCTCACAGGAGCGTCTAAGAAAATCAGTTCTTTTTTAGAAAGCTCGGCATGCAACTCTCGAATGACCCGAGGTGCGTTAGTTGAAAAATCAAACACTGCGCTTCCTGCGCGCAGGCCGGTCGTTAATCCATTCAGACCAGTCAACACGTCTTGTACTTGGGCTGGGCCCGGCAGAGATAAGAAGACGAGATCAACCTGGGCGCCCAAGAGCGAGGGCGTCTCAGCCCATTGCGCGCCTTGGGCGATGAGTGGCTGCGCGTTCGTTTTGCTCATGTCGTGGAGGATCAGGGTATGCCCGTGTTTGATGAGATTCGCTGCCATCCGTGAACCCATGGTGCCAAGTCCGATAAAACCGATTTTCATTTTTGTTGTCCAGTTGTTTGGTGAAGTCGATACAAAGCCTTGCCGCTTTAGTATTATTGATCCGAATAAACATTATTCACTAAAAATATATCAGGAGACTTATATGGCCACGGCCCCCACTTCAGAGCGTCGCGAACGCTTACGCAAAACTGTCCCTAAAATGGTCGAGTGCGCAGAAAAAGTTTTATATGGCGACATCTGGGAGCGTAAAGAGCTATCCAAGCGCGACCGTAGCATGATTACCATCGCCGCCTTATTGACCTCGTTTAGGCCCGATCAGTTGCGTGTGCACATCACGCGGGGTTTAGAAAATGGCCTGACGCAAGAAGAGATTGGTGAGCTCATTACCCATTTGGCGTTTTATTCGGGTTGGGCCTCATCAATGTCCGCTGCGCAGATTGCCTATGAGGTTTTCGAAGAGCTTGAGAAAAAATGAACTGTTCGCCCGCCCGCCACGTCAAATTCATGTCAGCTCAACGGCTGGCTCAGTTGACAAGCAAGGCTGCACTCACTGCCGTCTTGCTTGCTTGTGTCTCAACGGCAGCACCTGCGTGCGCACAGTCGTTTCCAAACAAGCCGCTCAAGATTGTGGTTGGGTTTCCGCCCGGCGGGGGCTCAGATTTAATGGCACGCATCGTGGCCGAAAAAATGTCGGTGATACTCAAGCAGCCTGTGATTGTGGATAACAAGCCGGGGGCGGGCTCAACAATCGCCGCAACCTTCGTCTCGCGCGCAGCGCCAGACGGCTACACAATGCTCTTTGGTCAGGCGGCTAATGTTGGCGTCGCACCTGCGATTATGAATACGCTCACGTACGACCCCCTCAAAGACTTTGCCCCCATCACGCGTTTAGTGTCCGCGCCCCTGGTGTTGGTAGGGCCTGCGGATCTTCCTGCAAAGGATGTCAAAGAGCTGATCGCACTTGCTGCCGCTAAGCCAAATGCCTTAAGTTATGGTTCGCCGGGCTCAGGTACGGTGGGTCATCTTGCCGGCGCCATGTTCATGAACGAGGCCAAACTTAAGGCAGTGCATGTGCCTTACAAAGGTCAATCGCTGTTAATCACCGATATGCTGGGTGGCCGTATTGCCATGTACTTTAGTACGATCGCCGTGGTCAAGCCCTATGTCGAAAGCGGCAAGATGCGCGCCTTTGGTGTGACCTCTTCAAAGCCCTCTGGGGCGTTTCCGGGTGTACCGGCGATTGGTGAAGCGGGGCTGCCTGACTATGCTGTTGAAAACTGGTACGGCTTGTTGGCACCCGCCGGCACGCCAGCGGCAGTGATTGACAAGCTGCACCAAACTGTTAAGCAAATCTTGCTTTTGCCTGACGTGCAGCAAGACCTCACCAAAGAGGGGGGCGAGGTGGGTGGCGAGTCACCCGCCGAGTTTGCGAAATTCCTGAGTATTGATATACCGCGCTGGAAAAAAATCGCGGTAGAAGCAGAATTAGCACCTTGATCTAAGTCAATTCCGCTGCATTACCAAAATTGTGTATTGAAAACAGTTTGATCTTGATGCGCGAAGGTATGCGCGAAGTGCCTGCGATGAAAGGCATGCTCGACGGCGTGACAGATGCTGATTGGGTTAAAAGCGGTGACGCAATCCAGTGACAACATAAAAACTAGCGGTTTCTGCGATAAACCCCGGGTTTGTTGCGTACGACGTTGCCACATACATATTGGTACGCGCAGTAAAGTCGTACTGATAGCCAATGCTGTACGCATCTTGCGCCCCGACATTATTTTGGGCTTTGGTGGTGCCATTGTTGGCCGCACGTGTCCATGAGCTGAAAATCTTTGAAACGCCGTTTATCGGAAGCGTGAAACCCAGCATGTATGAGTTGAAATTCATGTTGGGATCAAAGATGATCGCGCCTTGTCCACCGCCCCAAGAGTTGATATCAATCGTCGGTTTGCCGATCGTGGTGTACGAGACGCCTTGTACGTTGATGGCCCCGCCCTTGTTTTGACCGACTGCTGCAGAAATTTGTATGGCACCGAAGTCGTATTTACCACCCAGAATCCATTCTCGGATATTGGGGCTGTCGGCGATGTTTGAGGGTAGTCTCGGATCGGCACCGTTCGGCATCACCTGATCGTAAGACGCCGCAAGCATCAGGGGGCCTTTGTTGTAACTGACTCCTAACGTAATGAGACGAGTGTTGTTCATGGTTGAGTCGTTGTAGTCGCTGCCCGCCGCGATAGATTTGGCACCATCAAAATAATACGTATTCATTTGAGGAGAAAAAGAATAGCCAGCGCCCACTCTGAACCCACTCGCGGGTTCAAGCATCAATTTGATGAGATTGCTGTATTTCGTATTTGAGTTAGCCGAACCAAAGGCAAAGGCCATTCGAGCTTGACCCAGTCCACCCCTAAACGGATCAATGGGTAAAAAGAACTCGGGGGCATAGCCACTTTGACGGCCGATTCTAAAATACCCTGCCGAGTCGTCTTTGCTCAAGCCAACCCAGGACTGAAGCCCGTACATGCGCCCGTTGGACAGCAGCGCACCGTTAGTCAGGTCAAGGCTACTCTCGAGCTGAAAGTTTGCATTAAAGCCGTTACCTAAAGGCTCTTGGCCTCGCACCCCCCAGCGTGAGGTTGTTTGCATACCGCTGGCGAGTCCAAGCCTGGATTGGCTGTATTGCGCTGGCCCAGTGAGTGTTTGATAGGCGATGCCGCCATCCAGCAGGCCGTAAAAAGTTACAGTGCCGTGCTGCGCCCAAGCTTGGCTGATGTTGGCACAAAGCGCGACCAAACCAAGCGTTAGTGTTTTAGTAAGCGTCATAGCGTCTCAGTCGCGTGCGCTCGACCCTAGCTTGATATACCCCAGGCTATTATTTGAGGAGGATATCTTGCGTGATTCGAGTGCCTTTTATTTTCGAAGTTGTTGTACAAACAAAGATGCAAGAGGTTATCAGAGAATAAATCCCGCGAGTGCTTTAACAGTCTTGATAGTGTGGAAATCTCAAGGTCGATACAATATCAAGGTTGTGCCCCCATTTGAACCTGAGCGAAGGGGGGGCGTGCATGACGTGCCCCTGCCCAACTGGCCAAACAAAGAGTGAGCCTATCCATGAAGCCTAAGTCTGAAAGCCCCAATATCGTCGTGCTAGGTGCCGGAGCCGTTGGTTGCTACTTTGGTGGGATGTTGGCCCGCGCGGGGCATCACGTGACGCTAGTGGCGCGCGCAGAGCACGTTGCAGCGATCGCTCAGCACGGCCTACACATGGATTGTCAAAGTTTTCAAGAGTACGTTGCGGTATCGGCCAGTACAGATCTTGCCGTCGTTGCTCAGGCCGATTTGATCCTATTGTGTGTCAAGTCACCCGACACTACCAAGACGATCCAGGCGATTACTCCTTATTTGCAAAAGCACACCGCAATTGTGAGTTTGCAAAACGGAGTCGATAATGGTGAGCGCATTTGCGGAGTTGTGAGTAACCCGGTGTTTCCGGCCGTCGTGTATGTGGCGACGATTATGGCCGGGCCTGGCCGTCTAAAACATTTAGGACGAGGCGAGTTAGCCATTGGGCAATCACCAGGTCACCACAATGATGCCAGCGCTGCGAGTCAATTGGCCGCTCTTGCCAAGTTGTTGACCGAAGGTGGCGTACCCTGCGTCGTATCGCCCGATATCCGCAAAGATCAATGGAGCAAATTTTTAGTCAATTGCAGCTACAACGCGATCTCGGCGATTGGTCAGTTGACGTACGGAAAA
Source organism: Alcaligenaceae bacterium (assembly GCA_947378965.1). Taxonomy (GTDB): domain Bacteria; phylum Pseudomonadota; class Gammaproteobacteria; order Burkholderiales; family Burkholderiaceae_B; genus Zwartia. The sequence goes on from CANCMG010000012.1 coordinate 49,961, forward strand.
ATGGTGCAGACCGAAGCGGTGCGTGTGCTGATCAATCAATTAGCCGACGAGGTTGTGAGCGTGGCGCAGCATCAAGGGATTGCGCTCACGCACCAAGAGGCTCAGCAGGCCAACGACATGATCCCTCAGACAATGCCGGGGCAACTGTCTTCAACAGCGCAGGATCTTGCTCGTAAAAAACCGAGCGAAATTGAATTTTTGAATGGCTTGGTTGTGCGTAAAGGTAAAGAGTACGGCATCGCGACCCCCGCCAACCAAAGCGTATATGCCTTGGTCAAAATGCTCGAGGATGCTCAGGCAAAGCACAACCCATAGGCGCTCGGCCTTTGGCCGCGCGCTAGGCCGCGTCAGGGTAGGCTCGCCGCCTAGCAGTTTCAAGCTGCAGCAGAGTGATAGATCTGACCTCGCGCTGACTGGCTTGAATATGTACCGCCATCAATTCACAGGCCAGGGTTGCGTCACCTGCGATGATCGCTTGTAATATTTTTTTGTGTTCGGTGTAAGTTGCCTCGATGCGGGGGCGTTTCGTAAAATCGAGTTTGCGAATCATTCGGATACGCTCCGTAATATCCCAATGTACACGAGAGATTTCGTCATTGCCTGCGGCGCGTACGATCACGCAATGAAATTCTTCGTCCCAAAGACTGACCTGCCTACTATCGGCACTGCGCGCGGTAACTGGCGCTAACCAGATCTCGGCTAGCGACTGAATCAGGCGCGTTGCTTCACTTTGGTGGGTGCCTTTGGGGTGGGAGATAATTTTTTTGATTGAGTCAGTCTCAAGCAAAATTCTCAAGTCATACAACTGATCAAATTTTTGAAAATCTAAGGGCAAAATCCGCCAGCCACTGCGAAATAAGACCTCAACGTGGCCGTCTTGTTGCAGACGCGCTAAGGCCTGCCGAAGAGGCGTGCGCGAAACCTCAAGTCGCTCACAAAGTTCGTGCTCAGTAAAACGATCGCCCGGAAACAATACAAAATTACCGATATCTTCTTTTAGCTGTTGATAAACTTGGTCGGCGAGTGTGGTTCGAGTTGTTGGTTGATCTTTTTGTTGTGTCATTTGAATGAATTTTTCTTTAGATCCCGTAGTGAATTCAGTTTATTATTTTCTGACTTCACGCTGAAATATTTCAAGGCTTAACCTCTTGATCTCGATAAACGAGGGGCTTGTCAGTGTTTGAATGGTCCTAGGCCTAACATCCGAGTATTCGAGAATATCTGAAATACTCGTTGGACGCTTGGTCAAGAGCAACACTTGATCGGCAAGATATACGGCTTCTTCCAAGTCATGCGAGACGAGCATCATGGTGGTGTTGGTTTGCATGAACACTTCTTGAAGCTTTTCGCGAATAAAGAGTGTCATTTCAAAATCTAGGGCTGAGAAGGGTTCGTCTAAAAACAGAACTTCAGGCTCAGGTGCCAATGCGCGCATGATTGAAGCGGTTTGTTGTTGCCCACCCGAGAGTTCGTAAGGGTATCGGTTCAGGTCGAACTTCACATCAAATGACGCCACTAACTCTGCCAGCCGACGGTCAACCTCTACTTTGCTTTTACCCATGAGTTTGAGCGGGTATGCGATGTTATCGATGGTGCGCCACCACGGAAATAATGCTTCGCGGTAGTTTTGAAACACATAGCCGATGCGCGTATCTTTTAGTGACTTACCGTCAAAGAGAATTTCACCAGCATCAATCGGGATGAGACCGGCGATCATGTTGATCAAGGTTGATTTGCCACAGCCGTTAGGGCCAAATATCGAGACAATTTTTCCTTTTGGGATGTCGAGATCAAAGTTTTCGTAGAGTGGCCAGCCTGCAAAATACTTGGTTAGGCCACGAATAGTGATGTGCGTACCGACGGGCCCGGGCCGAAAAGGCGTGACAGGAGCGTCTGTGAACATTGGGCCGTTCACGATGCGACTCATCTTCCGCTCCAGTGAACGATGCGCCGTTCAAGAAATAAAAATAAAATATTTAGCGCATAGCCTAAGACGCCCGCCGCAATGATGGCGGCATACATTGTCTTAGTGTTCATCACTTGTTGCGCATCAATAATTTTGTGCCCTAAACCGTTTTCAGAGCCAATGAACATTTCGGCGACCACGACGATCACTAACGCCATTGATACAGCTGAACGAAGCCCAACAAACGAAGGCTGAAGGCTCTCCCAAAACAGTACATCTTTGAAAATTTGCCAGCGGCTAGCACCCATGACTTTGGCGGCTGCGACTCGCTGTTTGCGTGCATTGATCACGCCGTAGGCGCAATTGAAGATGATAATGAGAAACGCGCCAAAGGTTGCGATTGCCACTTTGTTAATATCTGAAATTCCAAAGATCAGCAGAAAGAGTGGAATCAGTGCAGACGAAGGCGTTGATCTAAAAAAATCAATTAAAAACTCTACGCTGCTGTAGGCGCGTACATTACTGCCAAGCAAAATACCAAGTGGCATGCCGATGGCGGTGGCGATGCCAAACGCGAGCAGTGTGCGGTATAGGGTGACACTAAAGTGTTGCAGTAAGTCACCCCCAAACATGCCCGACAGTAAGGTGGCTAAGGTATCGGCTGGCGGCGGAAGCAATACCGCTTTCACCAAACCGAACCTCACCACGAGATCCCATATCACGAACAACAGCACTGGGCCGAGCAAAGGCAAAACGGTACCCCATTCGAACGGCTTGCGAAGGGATGCGTCGTTTGTCAATCGAGACGCTTGCCAAGCCGGCTGAGCAGTAAGATGGGATTTATTGTCGGGCATGATGATTACGCTTTGTAAAGGATGTTTTCAATCAGAATTTTGCGACTGAAGATACCCTTGTCTGAAAATAGATCGAAAAATTTTTGAAAGTAAGCCGTGTCCGACGCGCTAAAGTCAGTTGCCATGAGATAGTCTGACATGGGCACCTCGTTTGTGAGATCACCCTCGATTGCGGTGTAGCCTTTTAACGAGGGGCGCGCTTGGGCGGGCGTAGTTTTGACTAAATCGACGCCACGCTTGTAGGCGGCGATGTAGCGCTTGGTAAGATCAGGGTTTTTCTGAATAAACTCTGTGGTTAAGCTTGCTGAGCCACCATGCCACGGTGCCATTTCATCGCCCAGCACATAACGTGCAATCACGCCAACTTCGAGGTTGCGTGTCAGACCTTTTAGGCGACCAACGGTGCCGGTCGGCTCGAGGGTGTAACAGGCCTCAATCTGGTTTGCTGCGATAGCGGCGACGTGTTGTGCAATCGGTAGCTCAACGACGGTAGTATTGACGGCCTTGGCACGCTCAAGAACAGTTTTAGTCAGCGTGACGTTTTGAACGCCAGGCCCACAACCAATTTTTTTACCCGAAAGTTCAGAAATTGATTTCAGCGCACTATCTTTTGCTACGATAAATTCATCGAGTACATATTTTGCATTTGTGGGGTTGGTGCAGATAATTTTTAGCAGATTCGGTTGCGCCAGTTCGGCGATTCCTAATGCTGCTGAGGCTGTGCCGTTCGAGCTGCCACTCAGGCGCCCTGCCAACATCGCCTCGGCAACCTGTTGTGGGCTGGCAAATTTAACTGCTTCGACGTCTAGGCCTGCCTCCTTAAAATACCCCTTATCGACAGCGGCAAAAAATGGCAACCCTGAGGCCACAGGCCAGTAGCCGATTTGAATCTTGGGCCCAGTTTGTGCCAATAATATCGATGGAATAGACAACCCTGCCAAACTAGCGGTTACCGCCTTTAGTACGCTACGACGCATTGTCGATGTCGTTCCGCCAGTCGCATTTTTGAGGTCTTGCTTTTTCATAAAAGACTCCTTAAAGGTCGTAGAGAAAATGAGAAGATGCCTTGAGCCTTTAGATCGGCCCACCTTGAACAAGCGATTGGATGTAGGCACGCCAACCACCAAAATGACTAATTTCTAAAGCGTCAACAAGTGCTTGAGGCTCGCAGATAAACCCTTGCACTGTGCTGCCATCGCAGAGCACAAGTGTGCCGATCCCTAATGGGCTGGCAATCAGCGATACAAAAGAGCCGTAATGCTGCAGCGGCATCTCCCAAACCTCGACTTCAATCGAATGCGCGGTATCATCCGCCAGGCGCAGCAAGCCCGGCTTGGGTGGTGTCGTATTCTTGAGTGCATATAGTTTGTAATGCGCCGCCGTCCGGGTGCGTGAAACCAGCCGCGCCCCGCGCTCAGTTAACTGGCGATTGAGAGGCATGCCGCTTAAATGGGCGCCAACGACTGCGACACAGACGGTCGCCGCATCCCGACGTGTCGGAGGCGCGATGCTCTGTTTAACCTGCAAAAATTCTTGGGTCGCACCAAGAGGCAGAGCGCTCGCGTCTTGGTAGCGCGCGCCAAGCTCAGCCAGCACCCAGTCGCTCGCGCAGGGTCCGATCAAGGTCACGCCGAACGGCAGACCATCTTGACGAATACTGCTGGGCACTGAAAGCGCCGCGTAATCAAGCAAGTTTACGAAGTTTGTGTAGTGGCCAAGGTTGCGATTCAGTTCGATCGGGCGCGCGCGCATGTCTTGAATTGAGTAATGCGTTGCCGCGGTCGGAACGAATAAAACATCGACGCTATCCCAAAGACCATCTAGCTGTTGAGCCAGTCGCCGCAATTCAATCTGGGCTTCAAACACGTCGGCAGCGCTGTAGCCTTTGCCCGCAGCAATAATGCTGCGTACGGGCTCTAGTACGCTTTGTTCATGTTGGTCAAAAAAATCGCGAATTGCTTGATAGCGTTCAGCCACCAACGCGCTACCGTAAAGTAGCTCAGCAATTTGAGCCAGAGGGGTGTAATCCACCTCCACCCGAACGCCGCCAAGCGCCATCAGGCGATCGATCGCGACACTAAATTCTTGTGCAGCTTGTTTGTCGCCAAACCATTCAAGCTGCTTTGGCACGCCAAAACGAAACGAGGCGCCCAAGGGCACCGTGCTGAGGGTCAAGCGCCTTGAGTACGGATCTTGGGTATCGTATTGGGCACCGGCGAGCAACACTTGCCAGGCCACTTCCACTGTTCGGGCGAAGATCGACACGCAATCGACACTTTGGGCAGCGGGCAAGACGCCGCGAGTACTTAAGAGACCACGGCTCGGTTTGAGCCCCACGATATTGTTGAGCCCCGCGGGAACACGACCCGAACCTGCCGTGTCGGTGCCAAGCGAAAAATCTACCTGTCCGGTTGCGACAACGTAGGCCGAGCCAGCGCTTGACCCTCCGCTGACTAGACTCGGGTTAAAAGCATTCGGAACAGCTCCGTAAGCAGAACGCGTCCCATTTAAGCCGCAAGCGAATTGGTCCAAATTTGTCTTACCAAGCAGCGACGCCCCATTTTCGAGCAAGCGATGCACGATTTCGGCGCTTTGCGTGGCCATCCGAGAAAAGCCTGGGCAGGCAGCTGTCGTTGGCAACTCAGCCACGTCGATATTGTCTTTAACGGCAAAGCTCAATCCTGATAAAGTGCCGTGTTGACCTAGTGAGATGGGCTGCTCAGGCTTGCTGATCCAAGCGTGCACCGCCAGCCCGCGCGTCGCGCTCGGGGCGTCTGGTGCGACGGGTTGAGCAATAGAAAATCGTAAAGTCATTTTTAGGCATTCCTTCTTGTATACAAGTTTGTATGCAATTAGCATGCCAGCTTTTAAAAAGATAAAAATGGCGCCTGATGCTGGTGAGCTGAAGACTGATGGGCAGGTCTTGTAAGATGACTCTGGCGGCGCCTAACCAAAGTCAACGCCAGCGCCGAAGTGACTTGATCCAAGTTAAGATAGCCCGGAGGTGTACCTGACTGAAATGGCGAGGCCTGCATGGCTGTTGCGCCTGACATGACAAGTCAACTCGTTGACATCCTTCTCAGGGCGGGAAGGCTTGACGCGCATTCCGTTTAAAACAACAAAAATAGACCAAGAGATCTCAAATGAATAGCAAACTTATTAGTGGCCTTCGCCTTGGCATCGCCTACGGATTTACGCTGTGCACATTACTGGGCGCTGGCCACGTGGCGGCTCAAAGTGCCGCAGAGAAATATCCTGAAAAATCGATCAAGCTTGTGATTCCTTTCCCACCGGGGGGGTCGACTGACGCGCTCGGTCGTGCGATTGCACAAAAAATGCAAGAAAAATGGGGGCAATCGGTGGTCGTTGAGAATCGCCCTGGCGCCAGCACCCTGATCGGCTCTGCGGCAGTTGCAAAAGCTGCGCCAGATGGTTACACCTTGGTCGTGGCGGTTAGCAGTCACACAACAAATCCAGCGATGCATTCCAGCATGCCGTTTGACACGCTTAAAGATTTCAAAGCGATCAGCATGCTCGCCCGTGCACCCGTATTGGTTGTTGCAAATCCAAATTTTCCGGCTAACAACATCAAAGAGTTGATCGAGCTTGGTAAGGCTGGCAAAATCAAGCTCGATTATGGCTCGGCCGGGGTGGGTACGATGACGCACCTGACCGCGGAGTTAATCAAAAAACAGACGGGCCTAGAACTCACGCATATTCTTTACAAAGGCGGTAACCCGGCGATGATGGATGTGATGTCGGGGCACCTTGCCTTGACGTTCGCAACCTTGGGCCAAGTACAGCCTCAAATTAAATCGGGCAGGCTCAAGGCGCTTGGGATTTCGTCTGACACTCGGTATGCCTCTGTCTCAGATATCCCTACAATCAAAGAGCAGGGCCTGGATGTGGTCACGATTGAGTGGTTTGGCTTGCTCGCCCCTGCAGGAACTCCGCCCAGCATCGTCGCCAAACTCAATGCCGCGATCAAAGAAATCATGGCTAACCCAGAGCTTGGCGATCGCCTGGCCTCGATTGAACTGGTCAGCTCAACTCCAGAGTTTCTTGAGCAGTTCATCCAAACCGAAGTGAATCGCTGGAGCCCAGTGATTAAAGAGTTGGATATCAAAACGAATTGAAGGTCTATCACCTCGTATGAAACATTCAAAAAAAATTACGTTCGCTGCGACGACCTTGCTGTTAAGTCTTGCTGCCCCAAGTCCGGCGCAGCCAAACACCACAGACTGGCCAACCCGTGCCGTCACGTTAGTGATCCCGTTTCCGCCTGGCGGACCGACCGATTTGATTGGTCGTGTGTTGGCTAAACAACTCACTGCCCAGTTAGGGCAGTCGTTTGTGGTTGAAAACAAAGCCGGTGCAAACGGCAATATCGGCGGTCAAGCTGTGGCGAATGCGAAGCCTGACGGTTACACCGCGTTGTACAACACGTCGTCGCTAGCGTTGAGCCCAAGTTTGTACAAAAACTTGAACTACAGCCCAACTAAAGATTTGACCCCAGTCAGCTCAACGGCCATTGTTCCGTTGATGCTGCTCGTCAACAATAATGTACCGGTCAATACGATCCAAGAGTTTGTTGCCTACGCTAAAAAAAATCCAGGTAAGTTGTCTTATAGCTCTGGTGGTAACGGCAACATCACCCACTTGGCAGCTTTTCTCTTGCTTCAGGCGTTAGGCCTTGAAGCGACGCATGTGCCTTATAAAGGCAGCGCACCGGCAATGGTTGATTTGATGGGTGGGCAGGTTGAGTTCTCTACCAATACAATTAACGATTCAATGCTGTTGGTGCGTGACAAACGTCTGAAAGGGCTTGCTATTACGAGCGCCAAACGCTCAACTGTGTTGCCAGATGTTCCCACCGTATCCGAAACAGTCTTAAAAGACTTTGATATGGGCGCCTGGCAAGGGGTGATGATGCCCGCCGGCACCGATCCAAGGATCGTCAATGCGCTCAGTACAGAAATCCGTAAAGCGCTTCAAGACCCGGCTATGCTCACGCAGCTCGATGCTCAAGGCGCACAAGTGCTCGGCTCAACGCCCGAGCAATACGCACAATATCTTGCAAGCGAAATCAAGCGTTTTGCCGAGGTGGTCAAGGCTGCCGGCGTAACGGTGGAGTAAGCCCTAGTGAGTCACGGTTCGCCAAATATCCCCACTGCCGTACCCCTAGGAAAAGACGTTTCTTACCCCAAGGGTTATGACGCGTCGCTGCTGTTTCCGATGCCTCGGTTGGATGCAAGACGCACACTTGGTCTTGCGGGTTTGCCCG
>CANCMG010000013.1 GCA_947378965.1 Alcaligenaceae bacterium
GCTCAATCGCGAAGAGTTCGCAATTCTTGACGAGATTCTTGCTGCCAGAAAGCAAGCGGGGTTGTCTCAAGCACAAATCGCAAAGCGTATGGGCACCCATGCCCCCGCGATCGCTAGGTTAGAAAGCGCTCTCGCGACGGGCAAACACTCTCCGAGTTTAAGTACGCTCAGAAAATACGCTGCGGCATTGGGTATGAGGGTTGAGCTTCATTTGGTTGAGGCATAACTGATCCAACGCGTGGTAGCTCAACATCTGCGACGGAGGTTAGTTCACGGGTGACGCACCAAAAAACTCCGAAGATCTGCAACGCAGCGATCAGCCAGATATTCACAAATACTGTGGCGTTCTCCATCGTATGTCAGCACTTCACCTCGAGGCAGATTGGCTCGCATCGGTTGGTAGACATCTGCCGAGCCGATTCGCCCAGCACCAGGCACCACAACCAAGGTTGGGCATTGTATTTTGTGTACCTGATCAGCCCATTCTTGTGTAGCCATGTGTTCGATAAACCGGCCAATTGAGTCGCGACAAGATCGTGCGAAAAAGAATCGCGAATTTATTGAAGCAAAATTGTTCTAGTTTATACAGGCGCTCAGGAGGTATTTACTATCGCCCGCAGCACACTTGCCCCTACACTCTGAAAAAATCGTCACGAAAGTATGTTGAAACCAGAACATCGGTTAATCTATCGATCTTTCCGTTCACGACCTCACTTCCATGCATCAGGCGTCTATCAGGCCGAAAGTTAGTAGGTTGTAAACGTCTCTTGCACAAGCTCGGTTGAGTCTATGCACTGAGCTGACAAGACCTGTGACAGGTTGATTGAGGCGCTTATTCTGCAACATTCGATTATCACCAACTTGTTTTCAGAACAAGCTCAGGGCACTTACGTTGACATCGGCGCAGCCCATCCGACGATGTTGTCGGTGACGCACTCTTTATATGAGTCAGGCTGGCGGGGTATCAACGTTGAGCCTGTACAAGCGCGCCTGGCTCTTTTTCTTAAAGCACGCCCAGAGGATTTGAATTTAAATCTGGCGGTTGGGTTGAGGTCTGGCACTATTGAGTTTTGCGATTTTGTCGCTGACACACCAGAGGGTATTGTGCAGCAGGCTGTTCGTTATCAGGTTGAGGTCGTCACGGGTGACGATATACTCGCCAGACTGCAAAAGCCCCTTGATTTGCTCAGCATCCATGTCAACGGTGATGAGGCCAACGTACTGCGTTCGATTAACTTTCGGCATCATCGGCCAAAAGTACTTGTTATTGGTGCGGTCAAAGAGGTTGTGAGCTTGCAGGGCCAGCCTGACACGCCATTGGTTTGCCCGTGCTGGAGCTTCTGGGAAGCTTACGTGCTGAGTCATGGCTACAGACTCGTTGGTTTCGATGGGCACACGCGAGTTTATGGAAGAGCCGATCTACGCCTGACAAATTTACTTGAAAGAGCGCCGCTGTACCAAAATGAGGCGGCTACGCCTAACTTGCGAAAGCTGCTGTTTTTACAGGACGAGCGCTATCGAAGCGTCCTTCAGAACGAACTGACTGCCGTCCGTCACAAGTACGAGGCCAGATTAGCAGACGCGCAGGCTTTGTTAACAGGCAAAGAACAAGTCATCAACGAGCAGTCGCGTGCGCTTTCAGCCTATCGACTCGCCTTCAAAATATCGCTGCCTGTGCGTCCGCTGCTACGCTTGTTGGCGGTACCAGTTAGGCGTGGCGTTCGCCTGGTCAAGCGCCTTCCTGAGATTTTTCGCCCGCGCCTTGGAAACCTTCGTCAGTATGCGCCCAGAGTGTTGAATGTAGCTTTTCAGCCTATTCCTGCTGCACCCCTTGCGGCGCCACCCAAGATTTCGCTGGTGACGCCAAGTTTTAATCAAGGCGAATATATACGCGAGACCATCAAAAGCGTTCTCGATCAAGGCTACCCAGCGTTAGAGTATTTCGTTCAAGATGGTGGCTCGCAGGATGGTACTCTCGACCTCTTAAAAGCCTTTGAGGCAGACCTAACCGGCTGGGCCTCTCGCAAAGACGATGGTCAAAGCCACGCAATTAATTTAGCCTTCGGTCGTACTCAGGGTGAAATCATGGGGTGGTTGAACTCTGATGACTTGCTGCTGCCAGGCGCCCTGTACCACGTGGCCGACTATTTTTCGCGACATCCTGAGGTAGATGTGCTTTACGGTAATCGCGTACTGATTGATCAGAACAGTCAAGACATTGGTCGTTGGATATTACCCGGGCATGATGTAGAGGCTTTGAAATGGGCCGACTTTGTGCCCCAAGAGACGCTGTTTTGGCGCCGCAGTCTTTGGGGAAAAGTTGGTAGTACCTTAGACGAAAGTTTTCAGTTTGCGATGGATTGGGATTTGTTGATTCGTTTTGTTGACGCTGGTGCAAGGTTTGCGCATCTTCCTCGCTTTTTAGGTGCCTTTCGCGTGCACGAGGCTCAGAAGACTTCACAGGCCATCAATGAAACTGGCATACAAGAAATGAATCGTATTCGTGAGCGGATTTGGGGGCACGTGCCGAACGGCACCGAAGTCAGAAAGAAGATTGCGCCCTTTATGATTCGTCACATCCTTGTAGATTTACGTTTTCGAGTCGTTTCGAGATTAAGGGGTATTCGATGAATAGACTTCTCTTTCTGGCTTGCGTGGCTTGCTTGGCGCTTTCAGGTTGCAACCCCAGTGATAAAGACAATCCACGTACTTTTTACTTATCCGGCAAACTTCGTAGCGAAGCGAAAATGCATGATGGCTTGCTTGCCGGCCCTTCGATTGAATACTTCGAAAACGGTCACCGCAAAGGCGAAGCAAACTATCGCAGTGGTGTACTAGACGGTAAGGCTGTTGCCTACTACGAAAACGGGCAAATGAAATCGACCGCAACCTACAAAGACGGCGTTCTAAACGGGGTGAGTGCAAATTGGTATCCCAATGGCCAGAAAATGAGCGAAGCGACGTTCTTGATGGGTAGCTTGCAGGGTCGGGCAACAGAATGGGAGCCCACCGGTGCTCCGAAATAGTCGTTAAGCCAATGGCCGCGTTTGCTTTTACTCTGGGTGTATTTCTGTATGTCAGCGTGGTTGGCCTGGCGGTCGCAGAGTGCTTACAGTCTGGTCGCTCAGGTCTCCAACGCCTTCTCCTGAGCCCCGCCTTAGGGCTCAGTACGTTATTACTGCCGGTCTTCACACTAAACCGGGCAGGTTTCCCTGTTGCACAAATTGGCCCCTTTGTCGTTTTTGGCTTAGGCCTGCTAGCGTTGTTCGTGTTGTTCTGGCGTCGTCCCAAACTGCCGTGGGGTGCAATGCTTTGGCCAACGGGTATCTTGCTGTTTGCCGCAGCGGCTGTGGCTTGGCCAATGATGCACTTTGGCTTCGATTGGGGAAGCTTCTCTAACGATGATATGGCTAACTACTGCTTAGCCGCCCAACGTTTTCTAGAGCACGGGTACTACGAATTACCAGACTTGACGGCCTACTTCACGGGTAAGAATTATTCGTTAGCGTTTTGGTACATGCACGTCGCCGGTGGCGCCAGATCTGGTGCTGAATTGATGCTCGCCTCGCTTTGGGCCGTCAGTGGCCTAAACGCACATCAAATTTTTATGCCAACGGTCGTGGCACTCCACCTTGCGCTGATTGCTGCAACCGCTGCGGCAGTCGCTGGGGTAACAACTGGCGCCAAACGCCATCGTGCTGTCAATATCACCTTGCTTTTAATGGCGGTATCGCCGCTTACCGCCCTAGGTACGCTTTACCAACTGATCGCTCAAGTAGGTGGTTTAGCGCTCATGATGGTTGCATTGATTCTTTTGTGCCAACCTCTGCGTCGCTCTTTGCAAAGCAATTTACGGTCCGGCGGCTCAATTTCGCTTCTCATGAGCGCGTTATTTATTTGGTATCCAGAGACACTGCCGTTTCTTGGCGCTGCCTGGCTGATCTGGTTTGCGGTCTTGACCAGGCAGTGCACGCCCGCACGGCGTCTAGCGTTTCTGCGTCGCAGACTGATTTTTGCAGGGTGTGTCTTACTTGCATTAACTGTGATTCTGAATAGCTATTTGCTTTCGGTTTATGTTTTTATGGAGGGGCAAGCTAGGCAGGGCTTGAACTTGGTGGATACGGTTGGTGTTGTATTCCCTTACTACCTAATCCCTAGTGGTTTTGGAAATTTTTGGGGGTTACTGCCTATTTCGTCCCTTGTCAATGAGCCCTTTTTATCAGCGGCTATCGTTTTAGGTGTCTTGCTGTCTGGCTATTTTCTTGTCTGTGCCTATCGTCAGGCTCGACGGGGCTTGCCTGTTGCCGCGATGGCTTTTGTCATGCTGGCGGTGGGTGCTGTGCTCTTTTATCGAAGCAACGACTTTGGCCTTTTTAAACTGGCCATGTATTTGCAGCCGACCGTTGCGGCAATTCTTGGTTGTGCTTGCGTGTACGGTGCGCGCCGCCGTCTGTCCTTGGCAATTGTCTTGGTGCTTTGTATGCTGCAACTTCCTAGCCAGTTTGCCTATGCTAGGCGTAGTCTGGGCAACGGTGCGGGCGGGTTAACTGAGATCCCTTACGTGTCGCAGAATGCGTTGCCCCGACAATTCGATGCCTTCATGCAAAGTCTTGCCGGAAGTCATCCCGACGGCTATTACGCTGACTCGTCTAATGTCGTGATTGCCAAACTTCAATCGCTTTACAGTCAGGGCAATAGTTTGATTTTTCCGTCTAAAGACTTTTACTGGGGCAGCGACCGGCTCGGGGATATCGCCAAACGTAATGGTTATGGTGATTTCTGGAGCCTGAGTCGAGCCAGGCACGAGACTGTGTTGGTGAGTCGAGAGCTTCATTTAAGCCCAACGCTGATGAATCGGTTTGGGGTAAACGCACAAGAAAATGCTCTGCCAGGCAAAAGGGTGTTGATTGCCAACTCACCGCAACACACCATCTTTAATCGTTTTTTCGCTCGTGGTGATGAACCATTATTCCGTGTCGAAGACACGCCTAAAAATCACTTGATTTTCATCAGCTCTGCCCTTGGTCCGCACTACTATCAACCAGCGGTTGCTCGAAAAAAAGTCGCTTTTTATCAGCTTGAACATGATCCGATGTTTCCTGGGCGGCAAATTGCGGGTGTTGGTCAACATATGCTGCTGCTCGCTGCAGGGGTAACGCCTCGACCGCGCTTGTTGTTTGAAATTTCGACCACCGTTCTTGGGCAAAATGAACACCGGCTCCCAGTGCCTGTCGTGAATGGTCAAAGCAATCAAGTTGCGCCCTTTGTGGGACGGGGCAGCGGCAGGCTCCTGACACCGCCGCTCGAGCCAATCATCATCGACGGTTTGCCTTATTTTCATATTGACTTTGGGCGCGAAGGTAAACTCTTCATGCGTAACCGAGGCGGCACACTAATGTCACTCTATGGTGCCCGGGTAGACATCGACCCTCGCTATCTGACAGCCTTCGCGCGAAATATCTCGCTGCTTTCCGAGGCTGAGGCCAACGCGCTGTTTGCTCCAAACGCAATTTCTAAATTTCCTGACGATCTTAAGAGTGATAGCCTGCAGTATTCTGGCCTGTACGAGGATGGTTGGGTGTCTGAACGAGCGTTCGTCATGCTGACCGCAGCAAGCGAATCGAATACTCTGGTAATCAAAGGGATGGTTCCGTTAATTGCGGATCCCGCTTTTCATTCGGTCTTGACCGTTCTGCTTGATGGTGACCAAGTGGCTCAGCAGCGACTGACGTTAGGCAGTTATGAAATCAAGGTGCCAATAGGTTCGGCCGCAGGGCAAAGAAAAGTCGAGCTAGTCTTTGACGGGTACCAAGTCTTACCCGGTGGTGATGGACGCCCTACGGGTGGCATGATCAATTACCTTGGTTTCAAAAAGGAATGATTCTGATGCCTCCCTCTGCCTCAAAAAGGAATGATTCTGATGCCTTCCCCAGCTTCACAAAAGAATAATCCTGACGCCCCCTCAGCTTCACAAAGGAATCACAGTCATGTCGCCTCTTGAGTCAGACTTCGAAGCCATCGAACTGTCAATTGTTGTTCCGGTCTACAACGAAGAGGCGAATATTCGGCCCTTTCTTGCGCGAACCGAAGCCGTACTAGCAGCGCTAGGCGTTTCGTATGAAATCATTTTTTCTTTAGATCCTTCGCCCGATCGAACAGAAGAGTTGATCAGGGAAGAGATCGAAAGAAACCCCTGTATCAAGTTATTGTCCTTCTCTCGTCGGTTTGGGCAGCCCGCGGCCACAATGGGCGGGATCTTTAACTGCCTGGGCAAAAGTTGCGTCGTGATTGATGTCGATCTGCAAGATCCCCCCGAGGTGATTGCAGCACTTTATACAAAACTGGTTGAGGGTTACGACGTTGTGCTTGGCCGCCGCCGCTCGCGTAAGGGCGAAACCCTCACCAAGCGCCTCATTGCCTACGTAGGCTACGCTGCAATCAATCGCCTCAGCGACGTTGAGATCCCTCGCAACACCGGAGACTTTCGCATTATCAGTCGTCGCGTCATCGAAGCGTTACGCGAGATGCCCGAGTCGCACGGCTTTTTGCGAGGCTTGGTTGCCTATATTGGTTATCGGCAAACGTGGGTGGATTACGACCGAGACGAGCGCTTGCATGGCAAGGGTAATTACAACCGGCTCACGGGATCTTTGAAAATTGGTCTCAATGGTATCGTTGGTTTTAGCCGCCGTCCCTTGCAGTTACTTTCGCTGGCAGGATTTTTTCTTGCAGCCTTTAGTTTTTTGCTTGGGGCATGGTACGTTTTTCAACGCCTGATCGGGATGGAGTTGACCCCCGGCTTGCCGACGACGGTCTTAGTTGTGACCTTTTTTTCGGGCGTTCAACTACTTGCACTGGGCTTGATGGGTGAATATCTTGGGCGCACCTATGACGAAGTGAAACGCCGACCTATGTACATTATCGACCGCCGAGAAAACTTTAAACACCCGGCGCCTGTTGCTGATAAAACGACCAAGCTTTAAAACCTCGGCGCCTGTTACCGAGCAAAAGACCAAGCTTTAAAACCTCGGCGCCTGTTACCGAGCAAAAGACCAAGCAGTCACCTTTTTTGGAATCCGCTCCATGGCAGTACTTGACATACCTGTGAGGCACTACATCGTGACTGGCTGCGCTGGCTTTATCGGCAGCCATGTTGTCGATCGTTTGCTTGCGTTGGGGTGTCGAGTCACTGGTATCGATAACTTTTCAACGGGCCAAAGACGCTTTATCGAGCAGGCGTTGGCGAAACCTAATTTTGTACTGTACGAGCTTGACCTGCTGAATCAAGGCGCGACCATTCAGGCGTTTGCCGGTGGGGATTGTGTTATCCACTTGGCTGCACATGCCGATGTTCGCTCGGGAGTGGATCATCCTCAAAGAGACCTGCAGCAAAATACGCTTGTCACCCTCAACGTGCTAGAAGCCATGAGGGCTCAGGGCATCAGTCAAATCGCCTTTTCTTCAACCGGATCAATTTACGGCGATACCGCGGTCATCCCAACCCCAGAAGACGCCCCGTTCCCGGTGCAGACTTCACTTTATGGTGCCTCGAAGCTGGCGGCCGAGGGCTTGATTACTGCGTATTGCGAGGCGTTCGGTTTCAAAGCCTGGATCTTACGTTTTGTCTCGATTTTGGGTGAACGTTACACGCACGGCCACATCTTTGATTTTTATCGACAGCTCAAGGCGAATCCCCAAGCGCTTTACGTCTTAGGTGACGGCCAGCAAAGAAAAAGCTATTTGTATGTGCATGACTGCATTGATGCCCTCCTGCTTGTGATGACTCAGGCTCAGGATAAGGTCAACATCTTTAATCTAGGGGTGGATGGTTACTGCAAGGTGAACGACTCGATACAATGGATTTGTGAGTCGCTTGACGTTTCACCAACGCTGACCTATGCCGGCGGTGCTCGTGGGTGGGTTGGGGACAATCCCTTTATCTTTCTCGATACCCGTCGCATACGTGCACTCGGTTGGAAACCCTCACTTGAGATCGCAGACGGTGTGAAAAAGACGGTCGAGTTTCTTCGCCAGAATGAGTGGCTGCTTAAGGCTCGTCCATGATGAACCTCGCTGCCGCCCAACTGATGGCTGAGCCCAACTTAACTGACAAAGCAGCAATCGTGACTGGGGGCAGTCAAGGCTTAGGTTATGCGATTGCTCAGCGTTACACACAAGCGGGTGCCTCGCTATTAATTTGTGCCCGCGAACCGCAGCAACTCGCCGAGGCTGTTGCCAAGCTGCGTCAGCAGCGGATTCACCCAGCGCAACAGATCCTCGCCGCGGTCGGAGACGTTGGCTTGCAGGTAGATGTCGAGCGTATTTGTCGAACGGCCTTTGAAGGGTTTGGTCGTCTGGATATCTTGGTCAATAACGCGGCTGTTCAGGGGCCCTTTGGCAGCCTAGAAGACATCGATTGGCTAGAGTGGCTTCGAACTATCGAGGTCAACCTGTTGGGCTCCGTTTTGATGGCAAGAGCTGTCGTGCCAAGAATGAAAAGCCAACGCAGCGGCAAAATCCTCCAAGTCTCAGGTGGCGGGGCAACGAGCCCTATGCCTTTTAACTCTGCCTACGCGGTTTCAAAGGCGGCAATTGTGCGGTTTGTAGAAACCTTGGCGCAAGAGCTCCAGGGCACGGGGGTCGAAGTCAATGCCCTTGCTCCCGGCGCGCTGAACACAAGAATGTTAGACCAGGTGCTTGCCGCGGGGGCAGAAAAAGTGGGGCCAGGCATCTTCAATAAGGCTCTTGAACAACAGAGCTCTGGCGGGGCCAACGTGCAAGAGGCAACAGCTTTGGCAGTGTTTTTAGCCTCTGCTGCCAGCGATGGGCTAACGGGCAGGCTCTTTAGCGCAGTCTGGGATAACTGGCGAACCTTGAGTGCGCGTAAGCACTTAATCGCGGCGAGTGATGTCTATACCTTGCGCCGTGTCACCGCACGTGATCGAGAGCTAGACTGGGGAGACCGCTAATGTTTGGGATTGGCATCATCGGGTGTGGCCTGATTGGCTCTCGTCGTGCGGCGTCGCTCGGTGTGAGTGGGCGCTTAGTCGCCTGCGCTGACACAGATTTTGCGCGAGCGAGTGCTTTGGCCGAGCGCTACGCGGCAGTGGCTGTGTGTGATTGGAAAGAACTGCTTGGTCGTTCTGACATTGATATCGTGATCATTTCTACTCGACATGATTCGCTCGCAGAACTCACTCTTGCTGCCATCGCTGCAAAAAAACATGTGCTGGTCGAAAAGCCCGCCGCGCGCTCTGTCGCTGAGCTAGAGCCTGTGCAGGCCGCGGCAAGAGCCTCGAATGTACGGGTGCGTGTAGGCTTCAACCATCGCTATCACCGAGCCATCCGTAAAGCGCGCGAGCTGGTAGCGTCAGGCGCGCTCGGCGACCTGATGTACTTGCGCGCGCGCTACGGACACGGAGGCCGCCTTGGTTACGAAAAAGAATGGCGGGCTGATCCTGCACAATCGGGTGGCGGTGAACTGATCGATCAAGGGCCACACCTGATTGATTTGGCGCGATGCTTTCTGGGTGATTTTCCGGTGGTTCAAGGCTTTGCGCACACCTACTATTGGGATATGCCTGTCGAGGACAATGGCTTCTTGCTGCTGCGCACGCAACGTGATCAGGTCGCATTTCTTCACGCCTCGTGTACCGAATGGAAAAATCTCTTTTCGCTAGAGATCTACGGGCGCACCGGCAAACTTGACCTCTCAGGTTTGGGTGGTAGCTATGGCGTCGAGCGTATTACGTGGTACCGAATGACGCCTGAACTCGGGCCGCCCGAAACGACTGCCTGGGAGTACCCCATGGCCGACGATTCTTGGGCGGTTGAGATGCTTGAGTTTTATGAAGACATTCGCCTAAAAAGAGAGCCACAAGCAAACTTAAACGATGCAGTCGCCTGCCTGACTGTGATTGAACGCGTTTATAAGGAATCCGGCCTTGATCATCACTCGTAGCCCGCTGCGGATTAGCCTGGGCGGGGGCGGCACTGACTTACCCTCATATTTCACTGTCTATGGCGGTTTTGTGATTTCGGCGGCGATCGACAAGTACGTCTATGTCAGTGTGATACGGCCGTTTCGCAAAGGAATCTATCTAAAGTACTCACAACATGAACACGTTGAACGCGTTGAAGACGTGAAGCATCCGATTATTCGCGAGGCGCTCTTCGTGTCAGGCTTAGACTCAGCGCAAATAGAAATCACGACCTTAGCCGACATCCCTGCGGGTACGGGCCTGGGTTCGTCAGGCAGTTTTACAACCGCCTTGTTAAAAGGTTTGTACGCGCACCAACGGCGTCACCTTCACCAAGAAGAGTTGGCAGAAAAAGCCTGCCACATAGAGATTGACCGCTTACGTGAACCGATTGGCAAACAAGACCAATATATTGCGGCAGTGGGGGGGATCAGTTGTTTTGACTTTCACCCTGATGGTCGTGTTTCAACGACACCACTGAATATCACTCGCGAGACTTTATATAAACTCGAGGATAATTTGCTTTTGTTTTATACCGGCTTCACGCGCAGTGCGAGTGCAATCCTGGAAGATCAAAACAAACGTACGCTCGACAAAGACAGCGATATGGTAAAGAACCTTCACTACGTCAAAGACATGGGTTACCGCAGTAAACAAGCACTCGAAGCAGGCGATACCAACGGCTTTGGTCAGTTGATGAATGAGCACTGGGGTCACAAGAAGCGACGCTCTTCTGCTGTGAGTAATGACAAAATTGATAATTGGTACGACTTGGGCCTTGCGAACGGGGCGATCGGCGGAAAGGTTGTCGGGGCAGGTGGTGGCGGCTTTCTACTGTTTTACGCCTCAGACGCAGAACAGTTAAGGCGCGCTATGGCAGGTGCTGGCCTTGAAGAGGTGCGTTTCCGCTTTGATTTTGAAGGCACAAAAGTGGTGTTGTCTTAACTTGTGATGCGTAGCGCGGCGATCCTTGCGGGTGGACTTGGCACGAGGCTTGGCGCATTGACCGCCCAAGGCCCTAAAGCGCTGATCCCTGTGGCCGGCAAGCCTTTCATCGCTTATCAACTTGAGTACCTGCGAAAGCAGCGGTTTAACCGTGTCGTTTTGTGCGTTGGTCACTACGGTGAACAGATCAAAGAATATGTTGGCGATGGCTCGCGCTTTGGGCTTGACGTCTTATACTCTGATGAGGGCGACCGACTTCTTGGCACGGGTGGGGCGTTGCGTAAAGCGCTACCTTTGCTGGGAGATCATTTTTTTGTGCTTTACGGTGACTCGTACTTGCCTATCGATTTTCTTGCTGTCGAAGCTTGCTTTTTAGCGAACAAGCAGCTTGCACTGATGACAGTACTAAAAAATGACGGTCTTTGGGATAAGAGCAATGTTGTGTTCATTGAAGGACAGCTACTTCAATATGACAAGTGGTGCGCCAACGAGCAGATGCGCCATATTGATTACGGTCTGTCGATTTTTTCAGCTGAGGTTTTTGCTGGCGTTGAACCGGAAAGCAGGTTTGACTTGGCAGATCTTTTTCACGACCTTGCCCTGCGTGGGCAATTGAGAGGCTATGAAGTGTTTCAACGCTTTTACGAAATTGGTTCCTTCGCAGGCCTTCAGGACACGATCAACCACTTTCATTCATGGGGTAACTAGTGAGTTACGCAAAACAATATTTGACCGAGACCTCGACCATTGCCGGCTTACTTGATACAGAATCCCTAGAGCGCATGGTCGATTTAATTTTAAAAATTAAAGTTGCTGAGGGGCGAATATTTTTTCTTGGTGTGGGTGGTAGCGCCGCGAACTGTTCGCATGCTGTGAATGATTTTCGAAAAATCCTTGGCATCGAAGCCTACGCGCCAACCGACAATGTGGCAGAACTGACTGCCCGGACAAATGATGAAGGCTGGCAAACGGTTTTTGTTGAATGGCTAAAGATTAGTCACTTGTCGGCTAACGATGCTGTGTTTGTATTGTCAGTGGGTGGAGGCAGTCTCGAGAAAAACATTAGCGCCAATCTTGTCTTCGCGCTGAAATATGCGCAGAGTGTTGAGGCGAAGATTATCGGGGTGCTGGGCCGCGACGGCGGGTTTACCGCGAGCGTCGCAGACGCGTCAGTCATGATCCCAACGGTGAATGCAGAGGCAGTGACCCCGCATGCTGAAGGGTTTCAGGCCGTAATATTGCATCTGCTTGTATCGCATCCGAAACTAAAACAGCACTCATGCAAGTGGGAGGCCATCGCTCAGCTTGCGCCATGAGTTGAGTGAATCTACCAAATATGTTGAGCAAGTAGGTTAACCAGGTATAGGACTTCGGAGATGTTGAGCAAGTAGGTTAACCAGGTACAGGACTTTGGAGATGTTGAGCAAGTAGGTTAACCAGGTAAAGGACTTAGGTATGGTTGTTCGATGAGTGCACAGCAGCAAGAGCCCGTTTTACAGCAGCGCGCGGTCTTTCTGGATCGCGATGGCGTGATTAACCGCGTCATCCTGAAAGACGGTAAACCGTTTGCGCCCTCAAGTCTCGAGCAGTTAGAGATCTTGCCGGGCGTTGATGAGGCCCTGCAGGCCCTGCAGTCCGCTGGTTTTTGTCTGGTGGTCGTGACCAATCAGCCGGATGTTGCCCGTGGAGTTCTGTCACGCGCAACGGTCGAGGCGATGCACGAGTACCTCAAGAGCAAACTCCCTATTGCAGAGTTTTGGACCTGTTTTCACGATGATCAAGATGATTGTCAGTGTCGAAAACCCAAGTGCGGTGCGTTGCTTGACGCGGCCCTCAAACACAACATTAACCTCGCAGAAAGTTTTATGGTCGGAGACCGCTGGCGGGATATTGCCGCGGGGCATGCGGCCGGGTGCACAACCATGTTTATTGATTACGGTTATCACGAAGTTGCGCCACAAACGTTTGATTATTGCGTCGCCTCGTTGTTCGAAGCATCAAAAATCATCTTGGCTGATGAACGATGAACTTCAGGCATCAACACACAGCAATCACACTGACTGGCAAAAAATGAACTTCAAGTATCAACACACAGCAATCACACTGACTGGCAAAAAATGAACTTCAAGTATCAACACACAACAACTGTAGTGATTGGCAGGCGATGAACGTTAACAATTACCCTGCAATAAAGCTGTTCGCAGATGGTGCGGATCAGGCGACGATGTTAGCGCTCTATGAAAAGTCGTTTATTCGTGGCTTCACCACAAATCCCACGCTACTTAGGCACGCAGGTGTGGCCAACTATAGGGCTTTCTTCAAAGAGGTTTTAACGACCATTCAGACAAAGCCCGTTTCTATCGAAGTATTTTCAGATGATTTTGACGAGATGGAGCGTCAGGCCAACGATATTGCCTCTTGGGGGGCTAATGTTTTTGTGAAGATACCTGTGCTCAACACTCAAAATCATCATGCTTACGCCCTTTTAAACAGGCTCTCGGCGGCGAATATTCAATTAAACGTGACCGCTGTGATGACGCTCGGTCAGGTCAGTGGTATCGTCGCGGCCCTGAGCCCAGAGGTCCCAAGCCTGATCTCGATTTTTGCCGGCAGAATCGCTGATACAGGAGTCAATCCCGTGCCCACCATACAGACTGCGCTACAAGTCATGAAAGTGTTGCCGCGGGCAGAACTCGTGTGGGCGAGTACACGTGAAATCTTGAACGTCACCCAAGCTGCTGAAGTGGGGTGTCATGCGATCACGGTGACTTATGACATTCTCAAGAAACTATCGTTGCATGGCTACGATCTTGAGGAATACTCCTTAGACACTGTAAAAATGTTTTACCGTGACGCTCTTGCTGCTGGTTTTCAACTTTAACGGCGCTTCTTGTTTTGAGCTTTACCAGCGTTGCTGGTTTTGAGCGGTAACGGTACTGCCCGTTTTGAGTTTTAACAGCGTTGCTGGTTTTGATCTGTAACGGTACTGCTCGTTTTGAGTTTTAACAGCGCTACGGCTCTCAACTTTAACCGCGCTGTGATGCGACCTGTTTCAAAATATTTTTGAATGTTTGAAGATGCTAAATGTATTAATCGGAAATGACTTTTGGGGGGCTGGCAACTTCGGCGATGACCTCATGCTTGCGGGCTTCCTATCTTGGCAGTCTAAACAGCAGGCAGAGTGGCGCGTGTCGATCCTCTGTGCGCACGATATCGAAGCAATGCGTGCGCGTTTTCCAACCCTCAACTGGATCGCCGCACACGAGTCAACGCGCGAAGAGGCCATACGCTCTGCTGATGTGTGGTTAGGGTTAGGTGGTGCAGTCTTTCAAAGTGACTTAGGCCCTTGGTTGTTAGATCGGCTTGCGGAAGATATGCGTTGCGCTGCACGCCACGGTATCCCCACATTTTTAGTGGGTGTCGGTTTGAATAATATCGAGGCGTTAGCCACCGAGCAGGCCCACGCCATTTACCAGCTCGCCACGCAAATTTGGGTGCGTGATGCTCAATGTCTGGCGGCGATGCGGGTAGCGGGTTTTTCTGAAGACAAACTTCATTTGGGTGCCGACGTCGCTCATCTTGCTTTTGCAGAACGCGCCAGACCAGAGCATTTGTCGGGGCTGGCGTCCTGCCTCGCCGTTGAGACGGGTTTATCTGAGCCGACTTCGTTATTTAATGCCTTAACTGCTTATGAACCCCAGTCAACATGGCTGTGTCAGGAGGTGCGCGCGCTGGCTGGTTGCGAAATGGTGCTTCAGCGGCTCATTCCTGCGCATCTCAAGTCGGCTTTTGACGCGAGTTGCCTAGACTATCAGACAACGACCTTGGCTAACGTAGTGGCTGAATTTCAGCGATTTGAAGTCTTGCTCACTTCGCGTTATCACATGACCATTGCTGGTGCTTGGGCGGGTTCACGCGTGGCTGTGTATGATAGAAACGCTAAATTAACGGGTGTTCGTCAAGAGCTAGGATTGTTCGAGTGCTCTGACTTGAGTTCTCAAGCCGCAGTCACGCAAGCTTTACGCAACGCGCAGGTCGCAAACCCCCAAACGCTTTTTCTGTGTGCGGCGAGGGCAAAACAAATGCTCGATCAATTCGCTTCCGCAGTAAATGCGATCAGACCGAAGCGCGAAACAGCCATGTCGCAAGACGCCTTGCCGCGTTCGGAAAGTCGGAAACCAGCCGCTACGCAAGCTGCATCGTCACAGCCGGAAGGTCAAGAGTGAGTCGCCTCGCTCTACGCGTGGAAGCGGTCGGTAAATCCTACTCCCAGCGGCCCACCTTAGCGTCGCATTTTCTTGGGCTTTGTTTTTGGCGCAGGCCTAAGCCACCGACCGCTTGGGCGTTGAAAGAGGTCAGCTTTGAGGTTGAAGCAGGTAGCGCTGTGGGCATTATTGGTCTAAATGGAAGCGGAAAGACGACCCTCTTAGAGATCATCGCCGGGACACTTAAGCCCACCGCTGGGTCGGTGATACGCCAAGGCAGAATTTCAGCCCTGCTCGAGTTAAGCAGTGGTTTTGATCCAGAGCTCTCTGGAAGAGAAAACATTTTTTTGAACGGTATGGTGGCGGGTCTGTCGCGAGCTCTGATCGAAAAAAACTTAGAAGCGATTATTCAGTTTGCGGATATTGGCGACGTTCTGGATCGGCCAGTCAAGACATACTCCTCTGGCATGTTGGCCAGGCTTGCCTTTTCGCTACATACGGTATTGGTGCCTGATATTCTCATCATCGATGAAATTCTTGCGGTTGGTGATTATTTCTTTCAGCAAAAATGTTACCGGCGTTTGGCACAGTTAAGAGAAGCAGGCGTCACCATACTATTTGTATCGCACGACTTGTCGTTGGTGCGCGACATGTGTCAGAGGGCGGTCTATCTGAAAGCGGGTCGGCTTGAGTACAGTGGGCCGAGCGACATTGCACTTCACCGCTTACTGACCGACGGCTCCAACAACCAGAGTGATGTCAAATCAATATCGAGTACTTTGTGTCATTCCCCTCTTCAGCAAGAGGATGCTGTCTGGCACCGCGAAGCCAGCGGCAGTGGCCGTTTGAGTGCCGTTCGTATCGTGGATTGTCATGGCAAATCCTCGCTGTCACACGCTTTGGGCGAGACAATTTCCATTCAGGTATGGTTTCGCACTTTTCCGGGTGATGGTGACCTGATTGTCGGGCTCGCTCTTAAAAATCGCTACGATCAAACCGTCACAAGTACTAATTCAGTGCTGCTGAAATGCCCGCGTATTTCGCATGAAGGTGAGGGCTGGCGCTCGTTCGAGTTCAATACCGAGTTATTGCTTGAGGGTGGCGAATACAGTCTGACGCTGGGTCTCAATCGAAAACCGAGCACGGGCGAGAGCGGGTACCAGTCTCTCGATACAACGGGTTGGTTTGGTCCGCTACGCGTCGTCTGGAATTATCATGAGCAAGCACCCCCATTTTTAGGCATGTTTGGTTTACCGATCGTTGGCAGGCTTGGCGAATCGCCATAAAAATTTGTATTCACGAGGTAAAGAGGTTTGAATTGTTGAAAGAACTTTGGACCTTTCGCGACTTGATTTGGGAGCTTTCAAAGCGAGATTTTATCTTGCGCTATCGCGGCAGCTACGCGGGTTTTTTGTGGTCTCTGTTATATCCGGTATCGATACTCACGCTCTATTCCTCGGCCTTTGGCCTGATGTTTAGCCATCAAAGCGCGCTTTCACTCACAAGCGCTGTGCCCTATGCCCTAGCGATTTTCCCAGGGCTGACACTTTTTCAAGCGCTGGTAGAAACTCTCAATAAGGCTCCCACTCTCATTGCAAGCAATCACGTCTATGTGAAGAAAATGGTGTTTCCGTTAGAGTTGATGCCCTTCGTCACGGTGTGTGTGGCACTACTACACAGTGTGATTAGTCTTGTCATTTGGGTTGTTGCTTATGGTCTGTTTCACGGCAGAGTACCGGGGGGCGTGGTCTATCTCCCGATGATCCTGGTTCTCTTTGCTCCTGTGCTCTTAGCGATTTGTTTGTTGGTATCTGCTCTTGGCGTATATTTGCGGGATATCAGTCACTTCACTAGCCCGCTTGGGCAAGCTTTGCTGCTGTTGTCACCAGTTTTTTATAGTATCGATGGTTTTTCATCTACCCTACGCGCAGTGTTTTTACTCAATCCGCTCACCATGTTAGTCGAACAGACAAAGACGATCTTAGAGCAAGGTCGCGTGACCGCTTGGGTTGGTTTAGCGGTGTATTTATCGCTGGCCTTAGCAGCCGCCTGGATATCCGTACGCGTCTTTAGACGTTTAAGGCCTGATTTTGCAGATCTCCTCTGATACACCAGTGACAAACAGCGCTCGGGCGTGGAGCACCAAATTATTGGTGGGGGTCATCAGACTTGACAATATTGGTGACCACGTACTTGGCAGTGGTTTTTTAAAAGGCTTGCGCCAAAATCTGACTGAGGCAAGTATTATCGTCTTCGTCACAAAAAAAACCGCAGCTCTCTATTTGGCTTGCCCTTACATCGACCGCTGCATTGTTCTCGACGCTACCGTTGGCGTGGACGCAATGCCCGAGTTGTGTGAGTGGGTCGAAAAATTCGACCTACTCATTAATCCGCGCTTTGCCCGTGACTACTATGGCGCTGAGGCGATTGTCAGAAAGCTTGCTGCCTTAAGAACTGTGTCTTTTAAGACCGAGAGTCACGAAGCGAATCAGTGCTACAGCGAAACCCTTGAAGCCCCTCAGGGAGTCCACGTTGCTGAATATGCCAACATATTGTTACGGCATCTGTTTCCTGAACACAAACACTGTGTGCCCGAGACCTGGACTCACCCCCTCGATCAACTAGAGGCTCAAAAGAAGCTCAGACAAAGAGGTTGGAACGAGAACGAGAGGCTGATTTTGCTATCGGCCGGCGCCTCTGTACCTTATCGCAGGTGGCCAGAAGCTCGGGTCATTGGTTTATTCGGTCAGCTTGTCAGTTCTTTTCAGTGTCAAGTGATGCTTGTAGGCGCGGGTGCCGACCGACATCAGTACCGCCGCTTTAGCGCCTGGCGTCACCCCAAACTGATCAACGCGCTCGGCCTGTTGTCGTTGCCTCAGCTTGCCGCCTGTTGCAAACTCGGAGCGTTATTTATTGGTACCGACTCAGGTCCAAAACATATTTCTGCGGCCAATGTTTTGCGCGTGATCGAGATCAATCATATGCCTGCCTCTTTTGCGCCCGAACGGAGCGCTGTCTGGCCAACCGGTAAAAACTGGGCCGCCTATGCTGTGGATCAGCGTCAGGTACACCCCGCTGGCGAGTTTTCTGAAGCGCAGATTCTCTCAGGTGACTCGATTGCAGCGGTCACAGAAGCGCAGGTGATGACAGAAGCTGCACAACTTTTGCAGCCGTCGCAACCATGAGTTGTTCACCTGAAAGCATGACGGTATTTTGTAATCGAGCGCTGTTGCCTGAGTGCTGGAAAGCTGAGGCGTCAAACGGACCGATGTGGTGTTTCAATCCGACCTTATTACGGCAGACCGACAGATGGATATTTGCGTATCGAGTCGTTCTGCCTGATCAACGAAGGAGGATTGCGGCATGCCTTCTAAATGACGCCTTCGAGATTGTCGATGGCTCTCAAGTTCCCGTGTCGGACACTATAAAATTTGATGAGCGCCCTCAATACTCTGAGCGGGCAACCACTTGGTTTGCGGATCCACGCCTGTATGCAGTCAAAGGAAGCATCTATCTTTATTTCAACTCAGGGTGGCACGAGCCGCGCAACCATCAGTTTGTTGTAGCGTTAGATGAAAATCTTTTTCCTTCGCTCGGCCCTGCGAAAGAGATTGACTTGCTACAACCCTGCAAGAGCCTGGAAAAAAACTGGGTCTTTCTTGCAGATACCTTGTGTGACTTAGTGTATTCGCCCGACCCTCATCTGCTTGCGCAGTTTGTTGGCGAACAAGACGGGCGTCTGCTGTATTCGCTTTTGTCGGAGATGAAGCCGACCGCAGATGTCTGGTCGAACAACGCGTATCTTGTGCGCGGAGGGGCACCGCCCGTTCGGCGAGGTTCTTTTTACTATTCTTTTTGTCATGCGATTTCGACGAACGAAGAGTTACCCTCTTATCGTGCTTGTGTCTATCGTTTTTCTGCCCTTGCACCGTTCGTTCGTATCGATGAAGCCTACTGTATGCTTGAGGTGAACCCTCTGAAAGAAAGCGCTCGAAGTCAGCCCAAACTGAATCCTGCGGTGGCAGAGGTTGTTTATCCATGCGGTGCGGCGTTGTTTGACAAGAGTTGGCACGTCGCGTGTGGGTTGAACGACGAGCGCTGCGCGATCGTGACCTATGACAGCGAAAAACTCGAGGCGAGTTTAGGTGCGCTTTGAGCGATTTTGTGCAACGTGCGGGACGGTTGGCTCAGGCTAGGACTTGAGATGATGCATAAATTGCCTAAACCATACCGAATAGGGCCAAGCTAGCCACCATTTGAGGGGCACATAGCCGTGATGGCGACGCACGATGGCAATCGCTTCGCGGTAATGTTGCTTGCGAAACCGCCTGCTTTTTGTGTCTGCGTGATCTCGGTTGCTAGCGAGCGCCTGGTTGACGTACTCGAGCGGACCAAAGCGCAAAAAAATACGCCACCATAAGTCATAATCAAAGGCCATGTCCAAGTTGCTATCTAACCCCCCTAACGCATTCCATACCTCGCGACGGACCAAACTTGCTGGTTGCGCAATGATGCAGCGCTGCGCTAGCCAACTTACGCTAAAGCGTTGAGTCCAGACCCGACTCTTAACCTCGCCCTCGGCATCGATATTCAACGCTCGTCCGTACGCGCCAGGCGTCGAAGCTGACGACTCGAGCGCTGAGACGAGAGCGACTAAGCCGCCTGGTAGGTAGACGTCATCGCTATTGAGCCAAGTGACATAGGGCGCTGTGCCGCGCGAAATACACTCATTAATCGCGGCTGCCTGCCCGTGATCTGGATGACTGCGCCAGCCAGCCAAACGATCCCCGAAGCATTTCAAAACCTCGAGAGTTCCGTCGGTCGAGCCCCCATCTGCCACGTACACTTCAACGGGCAAGTTTTGCGCGAATATGGAATCTAGGGTTGCCTGAAGAAAGCGCCTCTGATTGAGAGTAGGTACCGCAACGGTGACAAGGGGCGATTTAATGTGTGGAATCTCAGTGATCGAGCGGTGCCGCAAGGGGGCATATGAAGCTGTTGAGCGCTACCGCAATGTGACATTTTAAAGTGTTGCGTGTCTTTTGGTCGGACTAAATGGTGTAATACCTGCATCTTTGTGCACTGTAGGGAAGGACAACTCATTGTAGGGATGAACAACTCTCTGCGGGGAGGGATAACTCAATGTATGGATGAACAACTCACTGTAGGGCGGGATAGCTCATAAAAGCAGGGACGCGGGATGAGCAGAGAAATATATCCCAAGATTTATTACTATTACTATTCATATGGTGCGCAGAGGCGGCTTTTCTTGTTTAGCGCCTAAAAAAACTAGAGCAACAGCCCCTGGTCGAAGGTTAAATCCGATCAGGCTTAATCCGGCAACCAGAGTTAAGAGACCTCATGACAGATTCTAAAGCTTACGTCCCCCCAAAAGTCTGGACCTGGGATCAACCCAGTGGCGGTGCCTTTGCCAGCATCAATCGACCGATCGCCGGTTCAACGCACGATAAAGAATTGCCGATCGGCAAGCACCCCTTGCAGCTTTATTCGTTAGGCACACCCAACGGCGTCAAGGTCACGATCTTGCTTGAAGAGCTGCTGGCACTTGGGCACACGGGTGCTGAATACGACGCGTGGTTGATCAACATCCGTGACGGCGATCAGTTTGGTTCGGGCTTCGTGGATGTCAACCCAAATTCAAAAATCCCTGCGCTGTTTGATCGCAGCGGTGCGCAGCCAGTACGCGTGTTTGAATCTGGCGCGATCTTGCTTTACTTGGCTGAAAAATTTCAAGCCTTTTTGCCTAACGCCGGCCCCGCACGCACTGAGGCGTTGAACTGGTTGTTCTGGCAAATGGGTAGTGCGCCATATCTGGGCGGTGGGTTTGGACACTTTTACGCGTACGCCCCCGCTAAGTTTGAGTACGCCATTGATCGTTTTGCAATGGAAACCAAGCGCCAGCTTGATGTGCTTGAGCGTCGCTTAGCCGTCAGCGAATACTTGGGTGGCGATCAATACACGATCGCTGATATCGCAGTGTTTCCGTGGTACGGCGGGCTTGTAAAGGGTTGGCTGTATGGCACAGCGGCCGAGTTTTTGAGCGTGCAAGACTACAAACACGTTCAGCGCTGGGCCGACACCATTTACGCTCGGCCCGCTGTTAAGCGTGGCCGCATGGTTAACCGTATGCAGGGCGAGCCCTCAGAGCAGCTGCGTGAGCGTCATGATGCCAGTGATTTTGACACCAAAACGCAAGACAAAATTCAAGCGGCAAGCTAGCAAGCACTTTTGTTTAAGACAGACGGCTGAGTATGCTGTGGTGTTGCAGATGCCGCAACATACAGCTCGGCCCGTCATGCTGCTAGCGCACTAAGCCGCTGCAGGCGCCCCGGGCTGTTTAGTCGGCTCGGATTCGCTAAACGCCGGTAAGGCAAAACAACCCTCGGTAAGCTCGCATAGTTTTGGTGCGACAGCAGCATTTGCGCCAAAAAAGCGCACGCCGATCATGTGCGAGGCAAGCGCTACATCGGCCAGCGTCGGCGTATCGCCGTGTGCAAACAAGCCCGTTGCCGAACCTTTGGCGGTGAGGTGTGCTTCGAGCGCCGCACTAGACAGGTCAAGCCAGTGTCTTGCCCATTTTGTTTGACCTGCATCGTCTACAGACAATTCGCTTGCAAGGTACTTGCGCACACGCAGCACAGTCAGTGGATGTGTGTCCGCAATACTCACTTGCGCTAGCGCGCGCACTCTGGCGCGACCAACCGCATCCTTGGGCAGCAAAGGCGTATCGGTAAACGCCTCATCAAGATATTCAAGAATCGCAGACGACTGCGTCAACAATGCACCATTGTGATTCAGCGCAGGCACTGCATGCTGCGGATTGATCGCGTCAAACGCCTCACTAAAGTGCTCGCCTGAGGGAAGATCAATCATCGTTTCTTGAAACGAAATGTTTTTTAATTTCAGCGCTACGCGCACGCGATAGGTGGCCAAAGAGCGCCAGTTGCCATAGAGTAAAACGCTCATGTCTGATCCTGTTATGCATGAAGATATCAATCGATACAGTATCAGATTTCAACACTAAGCTGGCACACAATTTGCTTTGTATGACTCAGGCGCATCGCCCCAAACATTTCTAAGGATGTCATCATGAGTGCAGATACCTTACCAATCTTGATCAGCCCCGAGCAATTGGCCGAACTCAAACAAGCTGAGCCTGTTGTGATGATCGATACGCGTGACCACGACGCCTACGCGGCAGGTCACATAGCAGGCGCGGTGAACCTGCGTGAGATTTTTACCTACCTAGCGACGTCAACCCCCGAGGGTCTTCAAGCGCTTAAAGAAAGTTTTGCAACGCAGTTGGGCCTCGCCGGCATCTCGGGCAAGGAGACAGTTGTGTTCTACGAAGATTCAATGAGCAGTGGCTATGGTCAATCGTGCCGCGGCTATTACCTGTTGACCTGGCTTGGCTATCCAAAAGTTAAGGTGTTGAATGGTGGCCTATCGGCTTGGATTGCTAAGGGTTTGCCAACATCGACTGAAGCAACGATCGCCACGCCCTGCGCGTTTCCGTCAGATTTGGTTTGCCCGGATGTCATGGTCACACTTGATGACGTCAAAGCGGCGTTGGGCACCAGTACCGTGTTGATGGACGTACGTGATGTGGATGAATGGATCGGTGATAGCTCATCACCGTACGGCAAAGATTACGCGCCTCGCAAAGGCCGTTTGCCAGGCGCTAAATGGCTTGAGTGGTACCGCTTTATGAAACCCTCGGCGCAAGGCCCGGTTTTTAAATCCCCTGATGAGGTGTTGGCAGAGTGTGCCACTGCCGGTATCAAGCCGAGCGATGAGATTTACTTGTACTGTTTCAAAGGTGCCCGCGCCTCAAACACCTTCTTGGCGTTGACACAGGCAGGCTTCAATAACGTTCGCATGTATTTTGGATCGTGGAACGAGTGGTCGCGTGATCCCGCGCTTCCGATCGAATCGGGTTTGCCCTTCAAGATTGCGGCCTAAGTTCAAACAGCTGAATGTTTTCCAAGTGTGACAATTGCGCGCACTTGGTTACATTCTCGTGCGAGTCGATCGACTAAAATAATTGTCATGACTAAAATTATGCGCACGACACTTTTGTTTGCCCCCGTGGCAACAAATCAAACTTATGCCATTGACCTCAGTCTGGCACCTTCATTTAAAAGGTTGCGTGACCTTGCACAGTTTTTGTTCAAGACCTATCCCACCGATATCTCGGTTTTGAATGAACTAGCGTATGGTTTTGCTGCAGTCGGCGATTTCATCTCGGTTAACGCGGTTCGTGGGCAACTACAAGCCTTGAACCGACTTGAGGGCCTCGCAGATTTCGCGCGCGTTGATTTTTCGACTCACTTTGCAGAGAAAGCCAAGAAGCGTAACGTCAGTTCAGCGCACATTGCCGAGCGCTTCGATACCGCTTTAGGCGTCGTCCATCAGCAAGGTTTCACTCCGCTAACAAGCGAGTTTGTTTTAGACGAGTGGGACACGACAGCATCCTTACGCTTTGTTGTTGCGGGTACCACCCAACAACGTACACACTTGGGAGGATGCATCGCCGATACCATCGTGGGGCAGTACGACGATGACCTAGGCGACTTGATCACCTTTGGCGTCACCCCGCCGCCAGAAACTGCTTATGTCGTCTAGCCCGCAAGAGCTTCTCGTTGCGGCTCAGACCTTAGCGGCTGCCTCCGCTGAGCCGTTGCTACGGGCTGCAGTCAGCCGGGCGTATTACTCTGCTTATCATCACGGCAGGGTGGCTGTTCAAAAAGAACTACCACTCATCAATGCTTTAAGTGTTCAGGGTGTAGGTGGTTCGCACGAACAACTCATAACAAAAATGTTGATGGCCAAGGCTCCAAGATGGACTGGGGCGGCTTACCGCTTAAGAGAGCTGAAATCTCAGCGTGTCACGGCTGACTATCATTTAAACTCTGAGGTCACTCAGGCTACGGCTTGTCAAGCGGTCGACAAAGCTAAAGAAATTTTCAAATTGCTCGCTTGAGGTCGAAACGGATGATATTGGCCCT
The DNA here is from genome assembly GCA_947378965.1 of Alcaligenaceae bacterium. Taxonomy (GTDB): domain Bacteria; phylum Pseudomonadota; class Gammaproteobacteria; order Burkholderiales; family Burkholderiaceae_B; genus Zwartia. Next base: position 24,160 of record CANCMG010000013.1, read on the forward strand.
CTGCCATCGTCCGTCAGCCTAAATCCAGCACAGCGTTGCTCATAGACTTGGTTATGATTGAGCTAAGCAGGGGCTGAGCCTCCCAGGCGCCTCATTGAATACTAATCGCTGCACGCGCGACTTCACACCAAAGGAAACCACCATGACCCAAATCCATCGCATCCCCGTTGACCGCTTACGTGAGGCCGTGAGGTACTTGGTGAAAGGTTTTGGCAGCGAACCCAAAGAGATCGAACTGGTAACCGAAAACCTGGTGCAAGCCAACTTAACCGGCCATGACTCACATGGCGTTGGCATGTTGCCGCGCTACACCGAGGCGTATCTTGAGGGCGGCTTAAAACCAAACGCACATATTGTCAGCAAGATGGATGGTGGCGCGATGGTCAGCGTCGACGGACAGGCGGGTTTTGGCCAGGTGATTGGCCATGAAGCGATGGAGCTGGGGATCGCGCGCGCCAAGCAGCACGGCAGCTGCATTGTGGCCTTGGGCAATTCGCATCATTTGTGCCGCATTGGCGCCTGGGCCGAAATGGCGGTTGCTGAAAATCTGATCTCGGTTCACTTCGTAAATGTGATTTCGCGCCCGATCGTTGCGCCCTCGAATGGCGCTGACGCGCGCTTCGGTACAAACCCTTTTTGTGTTGGGATCCCCGTTGCGGGTCAACCGCCCGTATTGCTCGACTTTGCGACCAGTGTGATTGCGCAGGGTAAGGCGCGCGTTGCCTATAACAAAGGCGAACAGTTACCCGCGGGTTACTTGATCGATGATCAGGGCAATCCAACCACCGATCCGGTTTATGCAGTGAAACCCCCTTCGGGCGCGCTATGCACCTTTGGCCAGCACAAGGGTTTCGGCTTAGCACTGGTCTGTGAGTTGCTTGGTGGTGCGCTTGCTGCAGGCATGACAACCCATGATCAGGGCGACGGCAAGCGCCGGGTGCTCAACGGCATGTTGACGATTATTTTTGATCCTAAAAAGCTCTCAGACGGCTCGGTCTTTGAACACGAAATGAAAGCCTTTATTGAGTGGGTCAAGGCCTCGCCCGCGCAGGCGGGTACCGACGGCGTTCGGGTCGCCGGTGAGCCAGAGCGCCAGACCCGCGCAGAGCGCATGGCTAATGGCGTGCCGGTGGACGATAATACTTGGCAAGAAATGGTTGCCGCTTGCAGTAAACTCGGTCTCGATGGCGCAACGTTTCAGAAGTTAGCGGGTATGTAAACGAACACCGCGAGCGGCGAGCAGGTCTGTAAATAGGCGCTGCTAATCGTTATCGGGTAGTTACAGGAACCTCTTGCGCAATACAAGCCAGCATCTAAAAAGCTGGCGCAGTAAATAAAAATTTGGGGACAAGATGTTCGGTGTTGCCGCTGATGTTTGAACGCATCTTAAATGTGTTTTGGTGCCTGCTCGGCCTGGCCACCATGGTCAACTCTTGGTCGCTTGGCTTAACGGGGTCGTTTGGGCCTGAAAGCGGATTCTTTCCGTTTATCTGTGGCGCGCTCATCACCGTTTGCGGATTGGGCTTGCTGTTTAAGGCCTCAAGCACAGTCGCGCCCAACCCAGACTGGCCACGCGCGGCGGCGCTTGGCCGAATTTTGGGCGTCGTCGCAGGGTTGATCGCGATGGCAGCCACGTTGCCCTACTTGGGTTTTGCGGTGTCAAGCGCGTTGACCACCTTTGTCTTATTACAAACCGTTGAGCGCTCGCGCTTGATCGAGTCCTTGATCATTACCGTGAGCTCGGTGGTGGTGGTCATGCTGGTATTTGGGCGTTTGCTAGGCATGAATTTGCCACGCGGCCCCTGGGGGTGGTGATGGACGCAATCAACGGCTTGATGATGGGGTTTTCGGTGCTATTTACCGCCGAAAATCTTTATTTCTGTTTGCTAGGTAGCATCGTTGGCACGCTGGTTGGCGTTTTGCCTGGGATTGGCCCACTCGCTGCCTTGGCCCTGTTGCTTCCGGTGACGTTTCAGTTGTCTGCCGTGGCAGGGCTTGGTATGCTCGCCGCCATTTTTTACGGTGCCATGTACGGCGGCTCGACTACCTCGATCTTGGTGAATATCCCGGGCGAGGCGGCGTCGGTGGTCACGGCCTTAGACGGGCACGCGATGGCGAAGCAGGGCCGCGCAGGGGCGGCGTTGGGGATGGCCGCGATTAGCTCGTTTGTGGCCGGCACTTTATCTTTGGTGGCGCTAACATTTTTTTCGCCCTTGCTAGCGTCTGTTGCGCTTAAATTTGGCCCCCCTGAAAATTTTGCGCTGATGGTGTTGGGCCTGGTGTGTACGCTTTACATGATTGGTGGTTCAAAAATCAAGGGCGTGCTGATGATCGCGCTAGGGTTCTTGGCTGCCATTGTTGGCATCGATATTGTGAACGGGCAAGATCGCTTTACCTTGGGTACCGTCAACCTGTCTGCAGGCATTGAGATTTTGTCGGTTGTGATCGGTTTATACGGCGTGTCTGAAATCTTGATGAACTGCGAAACGATTGCAAAAAATCAGGTGCTCGCTGAAAAGATTAAAGGTCTCTGGCCCACTTTTGCCGACTGGAAGGCCTCTTGGAAGCCCATGATGCGCGGTAGTTTTTTGGGATTTTTTCTGGGGCTTGTGCCAGGTGGCGGGCCTGTGACGGCCTCGTTTGTGTCGTACACACTCGAGCGCCGTATGGCTAAAGACCCAGAGCGGTTTGGCAAAGGGGCAATCGAAGGTGTGGCGGGCCCCGAAGCGGCTAACAACGCGGCAGTGTCGGGCGGCATGATTCCCTTGTTTACCCTTGGCATCCCCGGTAATGCCGTCACGGCCTTGTTGTTGGGTGCGCTGGTCATGCAGGGCGTGCAGCCAGGCCCCATGTTTATTACCCAACGTCCTGACTTGTTTTGGGGTGTCGTCGCCAGTATGTATGTGGGTAATGTCTTTTTGTTGCTACTGAACTTACCGCTGGTGGGCTTGTGGGTGCAATGTTTACGCATCCCCTATCGGGTGTTGTTTCCGTTGATTTTGCTGTTATCGATTGTAGGCACTTACTCGGCTAACAAAAATATATTTGATTTGTGGGTGATGATTGGTTTTGGTGTTGTGGGCTATGTTTTGCGCAAGTTGCAATACGAATTTTCGCCATTCTTGATCGCCTTTGTACTGGCACCAATGCTCGAGCAATCGTTGCGGCAGTCGATGGTGATGTCACCCGATGGGCTCATGATTTTTGCCCATCGACCGATCGCAGCTGTGTTGATTGTTGGCAGCTTAATCTTGGCGGCGTTGGTGTTTCGTCAGCGCAAGTCGCGGCAACCCTCCGGAGACCTCTGACCATGACAATGCATGCAATAACCCAGAGACCATTGACCATGACACTGCGGACAACGACCCAAAGATACCTGACCATGACACTGCGGACAACAACCCAGAGATACCGGGTCATGACAATTTTGGCAACAACTCAGAGATACCTGACCATGACACTGCGGACAACCCTCTCGGCGGTTTTCTTTGCGGCTTTCAGCCTAGCTGTATCGGCGCAGCCTGCGCCCGAGGTGGCCAAGCTCAAACCCGCTGGGTTTCCTGACCAGCCCATTGAGTACACGGTGGTGTATCCGGCTGGTGGCGGGGTCGATATCACGGCGCGCTTGCTTGCGAAGTACGCCGAGCAGGTCAGTGGCGACAAGATTTTGGTCAATAACCGAACCGGTGGCGCAGGCATGGTGGGCCATGCCTATCTGGCTAAACAAGCCAAAGCCGATGGATATACCTTGGGAGTTGTGGGTAACAACATCTGGGGTGACGCGATGCTCAAGGCGCAAGGCAAATGGGCCTTGTCAGACCTTGAGGCCATTGCTTACCTAAAGAGTGACTCTTTGACCTGGCTGGCGTCAACCACGGGCCCGTTTGCGGGCAAGACAGCCAAAGAGATCATCCAAGTGGCAAAGGATAAGCCGGGTACGGTGCGCATCGCGGTGATCCCAGGCACCATGTGGGAGTATCTGATTGAGCAAGTTGAGGCACAGACCGGCGCCAAGTTTTTACGCGTGCCGTTTCAGGGAGGTAAACCTGCCATCGTTGCCTTACTCGGCGGCAACGTGGATATCGCCCAAGGGTTCAGGGGCGAGTTCGACAGCTTCATGCAGGCCAAACAAGTCACGCCCATCGGTGTCGCGTCAGCCATGCGCCTGCCAAGTCTTGCAGAAGTGCCAACCTTTAATGAGATGTATAACGGGCAAGACTATATCTGGCGCACCATCCACTTTGTGGTGGTCCCTAAGGACACGCCTGCTGAGCGCAAGGCCTACCTTGCCGCAACCCTTCAAGCTGCCATGCGCAATCCTGAGTTGATTGCCGAGTATCAAAAGTTGGGTGCTTATTTTGATCCGAGTTTGACGCAATCTAAAGCACTTGCAGCTGATTTAGAGGCGCTGGCGCAAAAAGAGCGCGAGTTTTACGTTAAGACTGGGCGGTTAAAGCCTTAAAGTATTCTTGCGCTTAGTAGGAATGATTATATTTAAGCTTGAGCCGCTCAGTGATGACAGCGATGGCTGAAGAGTCAAGGGTTGGTATGAAAGGTTAAACCGTCACTGAGACGTTAGCATTTGGTTTTTTGAAGTTAAGTTTTAGTTGTTAGATCATTACAATAATTTTTTCGATAATCGTTTTTGTCAAAGCAATTCGCTATTAATCAAAGGAGACTAATCAATGAAAATAATCTCGACACTGATGGCAACGTTGTTTGCCGCCGTAACGGTAGGCGCCTTCGCACAGCCCGCGACTGATGTCGCAAAATTGAAACCTAAAGGGTTTGCCGATCAACCCATCGAATACACCGTGGTGTATCCAGCGGGTGGCGGTATGGACATCACCGCGCGCTTGCTTGCCAAGTATGCAGAGAAGGCCAGCGGCGACAAAATCCTTGTCAATAATCGCACGGGTGGCGCGGGTGTTGTGGGTCACGCCTTTCTTGCGACACAGGCCAAGCCCGATGGTTATACCGTGGGTATTTTAGGCAATATGATCTGGGGCGACGCCATGCTCAAAGCGCAGGGCAAATGGTCGTTGGCAGATGTTGAATCGATTGCTTATATCAATAGTGATTCATTAACGTGGGTAGCCTCAACCACGGGCCCGTTTGCAGGCAAAACAGCAAAAGAGATTATTCAAGCTGCGAAAGACAAGCCCGGTACGGTGCGTGTTGCGGTAGTGCCCGGCACCATGTGGGAATACATCGTTGATCAACTCGAAGCCCAGACGGGTGCTAAGTTTTTACGTGTGCCATTTCAGGGCGGCAAGCCAGGAATCGTGGCGTTGGTTGGTGGTAACGTTGATGTGGCGCAAGGCTTCTTGGGCGAGTTTGAAAGCTTTTTGCAAGCCAAGCAAGTTGCACCGATTGGCGTAGCGTCGGCCACGCGTGTGCCAAGTTTGAAAGATGTTCCAACTTTTAACGAGATGTATAACTCGCAAGAATATGTCTGGAATATCATCCGCTTTGCTGTTGTGCCTAAAGGTACCCCAGCCGAGGTGAAGGCTTACCTTGCTGCAACGATTCAAGCAGCAGTGGCTAATCCAGAGTTGATTGCTGAATATCAAAAATTAGGTGCCTATTTTGATGACAGCCTGCTTAAGTCAAAGACTATTGCGGCAGACTTAAACGTCTTGTCACAAAAGGAACGTGACTTCTACGTTAAGACCGGTCGTTTGAAGCCTTAAGGTGATTTTTGTTTAAAGCACGATTATTTTTTATCCGAATTGAGTGTATCCGTCCTAATCGTGCGGGGTGGGGCTTAAATCAACATGCAGTTTTAACCGACACATACAGAGATTGATTCATGGCAATGCAAAAACTTACTGGCCGTCAGGCTTTCATCAAATTGTTGCTCGATGAGGGCGTCACCCACATGTTTGGCAACCCTGGCACCACCGAGCTTGCCATCATGGAGGCGGTGCCGCAGTTTCCTGAGTTGAAGTACGTGTTGGGTTTGCAAGAGTCGATTGTTGTGGGGATGGCGGATGGGTTTGCGCGCGCATCTCAAAAACTCGTTGCCTGTAACTTGCATTGCGCGCCTGGCTTAGGGCACGCGATGGGGGCGATCTATTCGGCCAAGTTCTCTGGCTCGCCCATCATCATTACGGCGGGGCAGTACGAAGTGGGTTATGGCCTGCAAGAGCCTTTGTTGTACGAACCCTTGGTGCCGATGGTGGCGCCTTTGGTGAAGTGGGCTTTTGAAGTGACCCGACTAGAAGACTTGCCGCGTATTGTGCGCCGCGCCGCAAAGATTGCTCGCACACCACCGATGGGCCCGGTCTTTATTAGTTTGCCAGGCTCGGTGCTCGATGAAGAAACAGACATTGAATTTGGTTTTCCTACGGTTATCGATGCGGCTGTGCGCCCAGGCGATGCCTCGCTCAAAGCAATTGCCCAACGCTTGCTCGCCGCAAAAAATCCGGTGATTGTCGCTGGCCGCGAAATCGCCAATGCCGGTATTTTTAACGAGGCTTGCGAGCTTGCTGAGTTGCTGGGCGCTGCCGTGTACCAAGAGTCGGTTGGCTATAACGCGCGCTACCCCACCTCGCATCCAACATGTATGGGCGATTTGTCACGCAACCAGAAAAAAGTGCGTTCGATTCTTGAACAGTACGACTTTTTGTTATGCCTCGGTGCTGATTTGCTTCGTATGTCGCCGATGAGCACGGTCGAGCCCTTGCCACCCGAAATGCCGGTGATGCACATCACCGAGCGCGAGTGGGAGCTCGGTAAAAACTATTCAACAGAAACTGCCGTACGTGCCGATGTCAAAGAAACATTGTTAGCGTTGTTGCCGCTGTTGCGTGCAGAGCGCAGTGCCGAATACGCGAAGGCGGCAAGTGTGCGCGTTCAAGCCCTGAGCGCCAACAACTGGTCAGCCAAGCGCGACAAAGCGCATGCAGAGTTTTCAGCCGCAGCATCAGCCAACCCCATTGATCAGCGTTATTTGGTGAGCCAATTGGTGTCTGTTTTGCCGAAAGATGCAATCGTTGTGGATGAAACCCTGACGGCTTCGCCAGCGATTGCTGCGACGCTACCGATGGATAATCCCAAGGCGTATTACGGCCTTGCCAGTGGTGGCCTTGGGTTTGGGATGGCAGGGGCAGTGGGTGTGAGCCTGGCGCAACCTGGTCGCCCAATCGTGGCCACAATCGGTGACGGTAGCGCCATGTACAGCATTCAGTCGCTCTGGACCGCCGCGCACCTACGTTTGCCTATCACTTACGTCATCATCAATAACCGCAGCTATCGCATTATTAAAGAACGATTACTTGCGATGCGCGGCACAGATGCGTTTGTGGCGATGGATATGAATGATCCACCAATCGATTTTGCGGGCTTAGCAAAAAACATGGGGATGTCGTCGCAAATCGTGACCGACCCAACCCAGCTGTCGGCAGTGTTGAAGGCCGCGATGGCTAGCGGCGTGCCTAATCTGGTTGAAGTGATTGTGTCAAAAGGATTTGGCGAATAAGCCTGCTGCGTCTTAGCTGAAGCGGTAGCCGCAGTCGCTCTGTGCGAGTGCCACCGCTTGCGCGAGTTTTGCTTGATCGCTCGCCTGCAAGACATAGAGCAGATCGCCAGCACTGACGCCGGCACCTAAGCCACACGCTAAGTCAACGCCGGCGAGTTGGTCTGCAGGGGCGCCGGCGCAACGCCCTAGCCCCGAAATCACAAAACCATCGATGGCTTGCACGCGGCCACTGCGTTGTGCACGCACTTCGTGCTTGAGTACGCCTGACCACGTGAGTGGTGGCTGAGCCCCCTGAGCCGCAATGATCTTATGCATGGCGGTGCTTGCGGCGCCGGTATTCAGTAATTCGAGTGCGCGGGCACGACCGTTGGCAACGCTGCCGACCGCTGGGTCAAGTGCCAGGATCTGGCTGGCAAAAAACAGCGACTTCTCTAATAAATCGCTAGGCGCTAGTGGGTCGCGTTCAAGCACTTGCAGCACATCACGGGCCTCGAGCGCAGGGCCGATACCACGCCCGATCGGCGCTTGGCCATCTGTGGCAAAGGCCTTGACGACGAGCCCTAAGGCCGCACCCACCATTTCAAAGAGTCGAGCAAGTTCTTCTGCTGCGGGTTGGGTTTTGACCTTGCCGCCATCTGAATACGGAATATCAATCACAACGTGGGTGGCGCCAGCCGAATATTTTTTTGACAAAATCGAAGCCACGGACCAGCGTCGCGTATCGAGCCCCAAGGGCCGAGTGATCGCGTTCATCACGTCATCAATGACCGAATGATTGAGTTTGCCGTTCCAGGCGATGCAGGCGTTGGTTTGCGCCACACACTGTTTAAGTTGCTCGGGAGTCAGGTCGACTTTTGCTAGAACCTCCATCGCATCGGCGCTACCTGCCGCCGAGGTGATAGCACGCGACGATGTTTTGGGGATGAGTAACCCGTGTGCAGCCACAATCGGAATCACCACCATTGTGACGCGACTGCCTGGTATGCCGCCAAGCGAATGCTTGTCGACCACCATCTCGCGGCCCCACGAAATACGTGGCATCAGTTCGCTGCGGCAGCGCGCCATGGAGATAAGTTCATCGTCTGATAACTGTTGTGTGCAGGCAATTAAAAATGCTTCGAGCTCGGCGCCTGCATATTGCTTTTGGTGAATCGTGGCTAACAAGGGCCGATATTCGGCTTCAGTCAGCGCAAACCCTGCAATTTTTTTATACAACGAGGCAAGCGGCACAGGGGTTTGCCCAAGCTGTGTATAGATCGCAGCTAAAAAGCGGCTCACACCGATCGCAGGCGTTTGATCATTGGTCACGCGTAGCACGCGGGTGCCTTCAGGATACGGCTCGGTCTTGCGCGCCAAGCGTTTGGCAACATCGCCCGCAGATTCGCGACCACGCTGCGCGAGTCGCTGCGCCAAAATCTCGGGCGGCGCGCTGATTTCAACCACGACTAAATTTGGAACACGCGCGTTCAATTGCGCCACCATTGCGCGCGAGCCGTTGGCAATCACATGTTGCCCGGTACCAAGAGCCTCAAGCAGTGCGCTCGGTAGGCCATACGATAGGTTGTGTGCTTGCCAAGTGATTAAAAATTTACCCTGTTGTTCAAGCTGGGCGAACTCAGAGTGCGTGCACGCTTGGTGGGCTTCACCGCCCGAGTCAGCCGGCCGGGTGATTGTGCGTGTGGCAAAAATGAATTGAGCAGGGTCGAGCTGCTGCCGCGCCCCGTCAATCAGGCTATCTTTGCCAGCCCCGCTGGGGCCGACAACAAAAAAGAAGCTGCCGCTTGCCACTCAACGCCCGCTTATTCGTCTAAGCCGATATCGACCGCAGGTGCGGCCTGAGTGATTTTGCTGGTTGAGATGTAATCCACGCCAGTGAGCGCCACGTTACGAATCGTTGCGATGCTGATACCGCCCGAGGCCTCAATTTTGGCTCGTCCTGCAACATATTGCACAGCTGTGGTCATGTCGGCAATCGACATGTTATCGAGCATGATGACATCGGCACCCGCGGCTAAAGATTCTTCGACCTGCTCAAAGCGATCGCATTCGACTTCAATCTTGGTCAAGACTGGCAGCTTGAGTTTGGCGCGCGCCACAGCTTTGCTGATACTGCCTGCCACCGCAATGTGGTTATCTTTGAGCATGACGCCGTTATCAAGGCCCAGACGATGATTTAAGCCACCTCCACAGGCAACAGCGTGCTTTTCAAGCATGCGCAGGCCTGGTGTGGTTTTACGGGTGTCGATTAAGCGTGCGCCTGTGCCGGCGATTTCGGCGTTGTAGCGAGCCGTTTCAGTGGCGATGCCACACAGGCGTTGCAAAATATTCAGGGCAGGGCGTTCGGCAGTCAAAATGCTGCGGGCGGGGCCTGACACGGTCAAAATTCTGGTGCCTTTTTCAACCTTGTCGCCGTCTTTGACGAGTTTGGTGACGGTCAGCGCGGCATCGTAGCGGGTGAAAAGACGAGCGGCCACATCGATGCCGGCAATGTACATCGGCTCGCGGGCGTTCATATGAAACGTGCCCACGGCGTCTTCATCAATCATGAGTTGTGCGGTCAGATCACAAGAGCCGATATCTTCGGTCAGCCAAAGATCAATTAAACGATCGGTCTGAAAAACGTCATACATATTGAGTGACCTCGCAGGCAGTAGATGAAGAAAATTAAGCCAAACATAAAATGTAGTGTTTGCTACATTTTCATGCTAATTTAAATCGACTAATTATGCAAGAGCAAAATTAAGATTTGACGTTTAACTCAGCACAGGCCTTACCCGCTTAAGCTGTTCATGTGCCTTGAAATGACGAATTGAGGCGCACGGCACTAAGTGCCTCTCAGCCACTCACCTCATCTGCGTTCCGCCATTAACGTCCATGATGGCGCCCGACACAAAACTTGCGGCGGGTGAGCACAGGTAGGTCAGCATGCCGGCGATCTCTTCGGGTTCGCCCAGGCGTTGCATGGGGTATTCGCTGCCGTTATAGCCTTGACCAGTGGTCATGCCCGTATCGATAGGCCCAGGCGCCACACCGTTCACGCACACATGGTGGGGTGCCGCACGTTGAGCAAACCAGCGTACCAAGGCGTGAACACTACCCTTCGAGGCGCTGTAATGTGGGCCGGCGCGCAACCCCCCGGTCCAGCCAGCGATTGAGCCACAGAGCGCGATACGTCCGTGTTTGCGCTCGATCATGCCCGGCAATACTGCGCGTACAAGATTAATCGGCCCGAGCACGTTGACTTGCATGACACGCATAAACGCGGTTTCGTTCCAGTCGGGCGCTAACCAGTCGTCCTCGAAGGGGCAGATGCCCGCGGTGTCGGCCAACGCGGTAAATGGCTTGTGCCGGCGCACTAAATTTTCAACCGCGTCACGTTGCGTGACGTCGCAAGACTCGACAGCAACTTGACCTTTGAGCGTCTGAGCAAGCGCTTCGAGCTTTGCGATGGGGCCGATATCCGTCAACACCAGTGACGCACCCAGTTGACTGCACAGTCGAGCGGTTGCGCTACCGATGCCGCCGGCCGCACCTGTAATCCAAAGATGGGTACCCGTCATGTCAAAGGCTTGTGAGGCGTTGATTCTTGAAAGATTCATAGCAGTCTCCTAAGTGGTTTATAGCCTCCGCGTACTAAAGGACGAGGAGGATGTGAAGTCAACAGATCCCGTTGTTCAACAGGATTGACGGCTGTTCAACCGACAAATCACGTTGTTTAACAGGACTGGCGGCGGTTAAACCGATAGATAACGTTGTTTGATATCAGCGTTGTCGTTGAGCTCGTGGATGGTGCCGCAAAAGACATCAACGCCTTTGTCGATCACCACTGCGCGATCTGCCAGACCTAAGCAAAAGTGTAGATTTTGTTCAGCCAGCACGATTGTTTTGCCAAGCTTGTGCAAGGCTTCGATCAAGTCGCCAATTTTTTGAACCATGATGGGGGCTAATCCCTCGCTGGGCTCGTCAAGCAGCAATACATCGGGGTTGCCCATCAGGGCGCGACCCACAGTCAGCATTTGTTGTTCGCCGCCCGATAACTGTCCGCCTAAGCGATCTTTCAGCGGTGCGAGCAAGGGCAGGGTGTCATACACACGTTCGAGGCTCCAGTCGTCTTCGCCGTTGGCACCGCGTTTGATTGCGATGGTGAGATTGTCATCGACGCTTAGGTCCGGAAAGATTTGCCGATCCTCTGGCACATAGCCAATCCCGGCGCGCGCGATCAAATGCGCCGAACGACCCGTAATGCGTTTGCCATGCAACTCAACGCTACCCGTTTTTGTGGGGTTGACGCCTGCGATGGTTTTCATGGTGGTGCTTTTACCCGCACCATTGCGGCCGAGCAACGCCAGCGTTTCACCTCGTTTGACTTCAAAAGACAGTTTAAAAAGTGCCTGACTCAAGCCATAAAAAACGTCAATCTCTTGTACTTTCAGCACGTAATCGCTCATGCATGCACCTCGCGTGGTTTGCCTAAGTAGGCCTCAATCACAGCTGGATTGTTGCGGATTTGTTCGGCATTACCTTCAGCCAAGACCTTGCCGTAAGACAGGACATGGATGTGTTGCGACACGCGGAACACAATCTCCATGTCATGTTCGATCAAAACGACAGTCAGTCCGCCTTTTTTCCAAAGGCCATAGACGGTCTCGATCATTTGTTCACGCTCTTCAGGCCCCATGCCAGCGACGGGTTCATCAAGCAGTAGCACCTTTGGTTTGAGTACCAAGGCCAGGGCCATATCCAGTAACTTTTGATCGCCATGCGACAAATTGCCGCTGATCAAATGCGCCTTGGTGTGCAAGCCTAATTGCTCCATTACCTCAAAGGCTCGATCGCGTGTTTGCGCTAACGGAAACCGTCCGTGCATTTGTGCAGAGCGACCCAAGGGCGACATCAGCGCGCCGCGCAAGGACTCTTCAACCGTCAGTGTCTTAAATAACTTTGCGACTTGAAAAGCGCGACCAATCCCTTTATGAACGATCACGCTACTGGGCAGCCCGACGATGTCTTCGCCGTCCAACAAGATACGGCCTGAGTCGGGCTTAAGTGCACCAGAGATCAGGTTAAAAAACGTGGTCTTACCCGCGCCATTGGGCCCGATCACAGCACTGAGCGACTCGGTCTTGAAGTGGATCGAGACATCAGAGGTTGCAACCACACCACCAAAGGCTTTGCAAAGATTTTCGATCTTAAGCATTAGCGGCCCCCAGCGGTGGTTTGAGCGGGAGGTACGCCGCCATAGGTTTGCCAAGTCGAGCCCGCCAGCCAACCTGCATCAACCGGCAAGTTGATGCCAGTGATTGCTTTGGCGGCAGGCGACAACAAGAAGCCCACCGAGTCTGCGATTTCGTCTGGGGTGACCATGCGCCCCATGGCGGCTTGCGAGGTGAGATCTTCAGGATTGCGGTCGCCGCGATCAATCGCGGCTTGCAAGGCTTCGGTTAACACGTAGCCAGGTGAAATCGCGTTGACGCGTACACCAGAGCGACCCCACTCAGCAGCCAAGCACGCTGTCATTGAGGCAACGGCCGCTTTGGCTGGCGCGTAGGCATGCAAGGGCACAGAGCGTAGTGAGGTAATTGATGCGATGTTGACAATCGCACCTTCACCTAACTCAGCCATACGAGAGCCAAACACCGCGCAGGCGAGGTAGGTGCCGCGCTGATCGACGGCCACCACGCGATCCCACTCTGTCATAGTGAGTTTGTTGGGTGGCAGGCGATGTTGCAAAATGCCGGCGCTGTTAACCAAGGCCGAAATTGGGCCGTGCTTGGCCTCGATCATTGCGGCGACATCTCGGACCGCTTGCTCGCTTGTTACGTCGCAGGCGTAAGCATGAACGCCCATCGCTTTCATTTTTTCTTCAGACCACGTGCCAGGTAAATCGAGCGCAATGACCAAGTCGCCGCGTTTCGCTAAATGCCTGACGCAGGCCGCACCGATGCCACTCGACCCACCGGTGACTACGCTGAGATATTTTTTCGTCATGATTGCACGCGCTTCTTGGTGAGAGTGTTAAACAGTTGCCCGACAAAATCTGTAATGCCACGCTTAAAGCCCAAGGCAAAGATCAGCACGATCACGCCTAACGCTAAGCCGTGATATTCGGTGGTGCGCGTGATGATATCGTTGAATACGTTTAATAAGCCCGCGCCAATAATTGGGCCCAAGAAGACGTTGATGCCGCCCATCATGATCATAAACACGGCTTCGCCCGACATAGTCCAGTAACTGAACTCTGGGTACGCGCCTGATACAAATAAGGCCATCAGCGAGCCGCCGATACTGGCAAAGGCACCTGCCAAAATAAAGGCGTAAAGGCGAATACGCCACACATCGATGCCTAAGAAGCGCGCGCGGTCAGCATTGTCGCGCACCATGCGCAGGGTATAGCCAAATGGTGATTGCAAAACGTAGCGCATGATGAGCAGGCTGACCACACCAATGATGACGCAAAACCAGTACAGCGTATTGGGATCTGCAACATTGATGCCGCCCCAAAATGGTCTGCGTGGGATGCCACCCATCAAGCCTTGGTCGCCGCCTGTCAGTGAGGTCCAGGTAATGATCACGCTATGGATCAGCATCTGAAAGGCGAGCGTCAAAAATGAGAAATAAATTTCTTTGAGTTTGACGCAAATCATGCCGATCACGAGTGCAAGCAGTGAGCAGAACACGATCGCACCTAACAGCGCTACCGGAATCGAGACCTCGGTGCGTTGCATTAAGAGCCCGAACGCATAGGCGCCACCGCCAAAAAACATGGCGTGACCGAAAGACACCATACCGCCATAGCCCACTAAAATATTCAGTGAGGTCGCAAACACCCCCAAGGCTGCGAGGCGTATCACGAAGTCAAGCGTGACTCGGCCAGGCGAAAACAGCGGTAGCACGGCTAAAAACGCGAGTGCAGCCAAGCCGATCAATAATTCTTTTTTGAAGTCATTGTTCATGAGCGCGACTCCTGCAACACCAGGCACTCAGTCGCGCGCTGTGTACGTTTTGTTTGGGTGTGAACACTCATGGTCGCGGCTCCTTGCCCAATAGGCCACTTGGCTTGAGGATTAAGATCAACGCCATCGCCAAGAACATCGTGCCCTCGACGAAGAGCGGAAACCCAATCGAGCCAAATGAGCGCACCAGGCCAATGAGTAAGGCGCCAACGAGTGCACCACTGACAGAACCCATCCCCCCAATCACGGTCACGATGAACGACTCGATCAAAATCGAGAATCCCATCCCGGGTGACATCGAGCGCACCGGCGCGGCAAGCGCACCCGCTAAGCCAGCAAGCGCACCGCCAAAGGCAAACACACCGGCGTAGATCCAAGTGGTATTCAAACCAAGCACTGAAGTCATCGTGGGGTTGTGAGCGGCTGCGCGCACCACTTTACCGATGCGAGTGCGCGTTAGCACGTACCACATGACCAAGGCGATGACTGCCGCAGCAGCAATCATGAACACATAAAAAACTGGCACGATGCCGTCAAAGATAAACAGAGGCGGCGCTTGAAAGGCCGCAGGCATGCCCATTGACTGAAACTCGGCGCCCCAAATAATTTTGACCGCATCGTCCATGATAAGAATCAGGGCGTAGCACACAAGCAGCTGCAGCAAGACCTCAGCTTGATACACGCGCCGCATAAAAAAGCGTTCAAAAATCAAACTGAACAATCCGACGCCTGCGCCAGCAATCACGGCCGACAGCAGGTAGCTGTCGGTGATGCGATAGGCTGACAGAGCCATGTAGGCGCCCAGCATATACAGCGAGCCGTGCGCAAAATTAATGACGCCAAGCACACCAAAGATTAGGGTCAGGCCAGCCGCGACTAAAAAGAGCAGCGAGCCAACAATCAAACCTGTACTGGTTTGAGTGACGATGCATGACATTGAGGTCACGCATTCATATAAGGCAATGGGATCCACGAAGGTCTCCGAGAGGGGGAACACGGTTGATACAGCCGCAACAGACTGAACGGTGCAGACGGGTGCGGGTAGGACAAGAAAAAACGGCTTGTATAAAAAAGGCCTCTGCTTGAACGTTCAGGCAGAGGCCTGTAGACCTCAATGCAAGTCTTTAAGGTGGCTTATGCCCAGCCTTTACGTTTCTTCCACTCGGCTTCGAGTTCGTAGATTGTGTTCCAGTTGCCGTTGACCTGGTTGGTCATGTAGGGTTCTTTGTTTGTCAGTGCGCCATAGCCGATCGCATAGTTCACGACGGTGTTGTCTTCAGCGCGCATTGTCAGAGTGCCGTCCGCACCAAAGGGCGAATCAATTTTCATGCCACGCATCGCCTCAGCAACTTTTTTGCCATCAGAGCTATTGGCTTTTTTCATCGCTGCAGTTAAGAACTGAATGCCTGCAGCATTTTGCCATGACCAGTTCAACGCTAATTCTTTGTATTTCGCAAAGTACGCGTCAGACCAGGCCGCATTGGCAGGCGTGTTCGGAAAGCTTTTGAGGTAACGGTTGCCCGAGTGCATGTTAGGTGGCACGCTCTTGACCGTTGTCAGCACAGCATACTCAGCCAAGTTAGGCGAGAAGAATTGCTTGTCTTTGAACAAGGCATAAATACCGGCTTGGTCAATAAACGAAATCATATCGCCACCCCACAAGCATGAATACACAGCTTGTGGCTTGCCTTGCAGTAAGCGGGTAATGTTTTCGCTGTAGTCGGCCTGAAATAGTTTTGGCCAAACTTCGCCAACCACTTCAATATCTTTATTGAAGTGCTTCAGGTATTCAAAGAACTCAGCGGTGGTGTCGCGACCGTATGCGTAGTCAGGCGAAATACTCATCCACCGATTGAGTTTTAGGTCTTTTGCTTTTTGTGCACAGTAGGCGCCGCCCGTGATCGCATCGTGGATACCCTGACGTGCCATACGAAAGGCAGTTGGTACGCGCAGTTTTGGGTCGGCAGTCAGTGACGAAGTTTCTGAACAGGTGTGTACAACCATCACCCCCAAGTCTTTTGCCACTTCGTGCACGGCAAAGGCGCCTGATGAGGCCTCTGCGTCCCAGATGATTTCGCAACCATCGCTCGTCACGAGTTCGCGTGCGACGCGGGCCGCCTCTTGAGGCTGGCCTTTTGAATCACGCACAACCATTTCAATCATGCGTCCGCCCAAACCACCGGCAGCATTAAATTTATCAACTTCGAGCATGACAGCGTTACGCGACGACAGGCCTAACATCGCCACACGACCCGACAAAATTGTAGGCATGCCGATTTTGATCGGTTTGTTTTGTGCCAGCGAAATCGCAGGCAAGCCCATTGCGGCTAGCCCGGCGGCACCTTGCAAAAGCTTACGGCGCGAGGCCTGAACGGCGGTCTTTTTAATCGTATTGCTCATGTTGGCTCCAAGTTTTTAAGTGCAACGCCCGACTTTAATGCAAGTCAGCTCGCCGCGATATAGGGGAAAATGAGGATATCGGGTACAACTTGCCTGAGTATTTAGGCCAAATAGTTCGATAATTCGATCAAATTTTCATCTGGGTCGCGCAAATAGACAGACCTAATTTTGCCGACTGCGCCGGTGCGCTCAACCGGCCCGAGCTCGATCGTGACGCCGGCGGCCTTCAGTTCGTTGACAATGTCATCGACCGGGGTCACTGCGATAAAGCACAGGTCGCCTGATCCAGCAGTAGGCGTTTTGGCTTTTGGATCGAACATGTTGTCAACTTGGTGCAAATTGATTTTTTGTTGCCCAAATTTAAGGGCTTTGCGATCGCCCAAAAAGGTGATGACCTCAAAGCCTAAAATACGGCTATAAAAATCGCAGGTACGCTCAAGGCTGGCCACGGTTAACACAAGATGATCCAGGTGATCGATTTTCATAAGGGTTCTGGTCTCAGAGAGGAATGTTTGAATTGCGCGCACTTAAGCGCCGATTGGACTAGCCTAAACGTTGATTGGGCTAGACTAAGCGCTTTGTGGCGCTGTTGACAAGTCAGCTAAACGTTTCAGTGCCAGCAAAGCAACAGATTAAACCAAGCAAGGGCGCGACTCATGTCAACAGAAATGTCTTTCCCAGTGGTGGGCTGTAGCGGTTCGGCTCATCGTGACGCAGCACAATATCACCAACGCTGGTTTGTGGTCGATGCAAAAGATCGTTTGCTGAGTGCGGCGCAATGCCCAGGGCTTGCTGGTGTCAGTACAGATATTCGGATGGGGTACTTGGTGTTGCGCGCGCCTGGCATGCTGCGCATGGACATCCCGATGGATGTGATCGAAGACGATGATAGTGTGCGTAAAACGGCACTGGTTGCCGACCAAACGGTTGACGTGGTTGACGAGGGTGAGGTGGCTGCGGCCTGGTTCACCCATGTTACGGGCGAACCGAGCCGTTTGGTGAAAGTACACCCCGAGGCAAAGCCGGTTATTTGGCCCGCTCAGTGAACGCATGCAAAGCGAGCTGCCTCTTAGCAAACTCGCTCTTATCATCCGGTGTGTGTGCGTTTGTCAGTTGCCCAAGAACCCGCAGATGAGGGGGTAGGTAGGTATCTGCGTTGCTCTGTCGGCAATTAAGCCGGTAAACGTGTGAGCACGTGATATTTGTTGAGCAGCGCCTCGGCGCTCTCTTTAAATTCAGGATGGACTTCGATGCAATCGACTGGGCAGACGACTTTGCATTGCGGTTCGTCGTGGTGTCCGACGCACTCGGTGCATGAACTTGGGTTGATCAGGTAAATCTCTGCGCCCATCGAGATTGCATCATTGGGACATTGCGGTTCGCACACGTCGCAGTTGATGCATTCGTCGGTAATACGCAGAGCCATCGCGCTTAGCTGCCCAGTGGGGGTGTGATGCCCAGTTCGCGTCGCTCTTTGGCCTTGGCTTGTAACCAGCGATCGACCGACGGAAACACAAATTTACTGACGTCCCCGCCCAGTTCGGCGATTTCGCGCACGATGGTGCCCGAGATGAACTGATATTGGTCGGAGGGAGTCATGAACAAGGTTTCGACTTCAGGCAGCAAATGGCGATTCATGCCGGCCATTTGAAACTCGTACTCAAAGTCAGAGACCGCGCGCAAGCCGCGTACGATGACGCGACCTTCTTGTTCGCGTACAAAGTCTTTTAACAAACCGGCAAAGCTCGCTACCTTGACGTTTGGATAGTGTCCTAAGACTTCGCGCGCAATCTCAACGCGTTCGTCGACCGAGAAGAAAGGTTTTTTGTTGCGGCTATGGGCGACACCCACAACAACGCAGTCAAATAAGCTCGCCGCGCGACGCACTAAATCTTCATGACCGCGGGTTAAGGGGTCGAAGGTACCAGGATAGATAGCAGTGATCATTTTTGCAATGCAGCAATTTGAAAGAGGTGATAGTGTACGGCCCCCGCGCGGTCTTGGCGCAATAAGCTGTACCCCGTGGGCATAATTATTGGTTTTTCAGCCTCAATATATACAAGACCGTTGGGTTCTAACAAATCGCCTAGCTTGGGCCACAAGAAATCGAGCCAATTTTGCCCAAAAGGCGGGTCAAGAAAGATTAAATCAAAACGAGCAGCCTCGAGGCGGTCTAAAACTACCTTTGCATCGCCAGCATGAATCCGCACCATATCGGCCCCGATTTTGTCGCGCAAAGCCCGTAAAGCGGCCAGCGCCTTGGGCTGTTGTTCGACCATTTGTACATGTGCTACGCCTCGCGAAGCTGCTTCAAAGCCCAGTGCACCGCTGCCAGCAAACAAATCTAGCACGCGTTTGTCAGAAAACTCGCCACCCCAAAAATAGCTTAACCAATTGAATAATGTCTCACGCACTCGGTCAGGTGTAGGCCGCAAACCCTCTGCCTCGATCACCTCGATTGGTGTGCGACGATACTGACCGGCTACGATCCGAATATACTTCTTCACTATGTTTCGCTTCTTCAAGAAAAAAACCGACCCGATCGACCCGATTGCCTCTGAGCAGCAACCTGACTCAGTAGCAGGTCAACCCGCGCCTGAGGCCGTTCATGCTGACCTGAGCGCGGATAGCAATCGCCTGTCCGAACCCACCAGCGGGCAACATCTTACCGATGAGGGCATTCAAGGCGCTGACCAAACAGCCCCCGCGCTCGAGGATGCTGCCACAGAGGCTCCACGTGTGGGTCTGTTGAGCCGATGGTTCAAGCGTAACCCAGAGCGACCCACGAGTGGTGGTGAGTCTCAAACAACGCCAGAGCCGCTTGATGACCAGTCAGCGTCTCAACACGAAGCCCCAGACGACAACGCCGACCTGCCAGCGACTGCAGCTTGGGATTCGGCAGCACTAGAGCAGCAAACCGCAACACAAACGGCGCAAGAGTCAGCCGAGGTCACAAGCGCCAGTCAAACCAGCCTAGACGAGTCTGCGTCCGAGTTTGAAGATGAACAAGACTCAGACGAGCAAGCCGAGGCGCAACAAAAGGTTTCATGGTTAGCCAAGCTGCGTGGCGGCTTGGCTAAAACCGGCAAAAGTATCGGCGGCATCTTTGTGGGTGTGCGCGTCGACGAGGCGCTGTTCGAAGAGCTCGAAACCGCGTTGATTATGGCTGACACGGGGGTTGACGCCACCGAAGCGCTGCTGGTGGCGTTGAGAGCAAAGGTCAAGCAAGAGCGAATCGAAGACGCGATTGGCGTAAAACAAGCGCTGCGTGACGTCTTGGCGGATCATCTTCGAGTTCTAGAAAAACCCTTTGAAGTGGGTCGCGTGAAACCTTTAGTTGTGATGATGACCGGCGTCAATGGTGCAGGCAAAACCACGTCAATCGGCAAATTGGCGTTTTGTTTACAAAAAGAAGGCGCGCGCGTGCTGCTTGCCGCGGGCGATACCTTTAGGGCTGCCGCGCGGCAACAATTGGTTGAGTGGGGTTCGCGCAACAACGTTGATGTGATTGCTCAAGACGGGGGCGACCCCGCTGCAGTGGCGTTTGATGCAGTCAATGCCGGCCGTGCACGCGGCATGGATGTGGTGATGGTTGATACCGCAGGGCGCCTACCCACCCAACTTCATCTGATGGACGAGCTTAAAAAAATTCGTCGGGTGATTGCCAAAGCTGACCCCACCGCACCTCACGAGGTGTTATTGGTGGTCGATGGCAATCAGGGCCAGAACGTGCTGTCGCAGATTCGCGCGTTTGATGCGGCGGTTGGTTTAACCGGGTTGATCGTGACCAAGCTCGATGGCACGGCCAAAGGCGGCACACTCGCTGCCGTGGCGGCCGGTGCACAAGGCGTGCGACCGATTCCGGTGTATTGGATTGG
Source organism: Alcaligenaceae bacterium (assembly GCA_947378965.1). Classification (GTDB taxonomy): domain Bacteria; phylum Pseudomonadota; class Gammaproteobacteria; order Burkholderiales; family Burkholderiaceae_B; genus Zwartia. Next base: position 44,874 of record CANCMG010000013.1, read on the forward strand.
GGTAGGCGAGCGCATTGAAGACCTTCAACCGTTTGTGGCGGCCGAGTTTGCCGCCGCGGTAGTCGGTCAATAACCAACCTCAGGCAGATCGGGGTCTGTCTCCCAGTGGTGCTGAGTGTTCAGCTGAACACTCGGGTGCGTAGGGGTGTTAACGCCAAAACGTCTCGGTGCGTGAAAGCTGCTTAAACGCCGCGCAGGCGTCTTGCGTCAACGCATCCAGACGTGACGTGATCCAGCCGCAGGCAAACCAGGCGCTAGGTTGGGTATCGCGCAGGCCAATAAAACGATCGCGTGCGACGGCTAAATCGTTCATCTCGCCCAAAATGTCTTGTACCGTTGCCAATTGTTTGCGATATGTTTTTAGTCGAGCAGCGGGTAACAGTGACTCGGTGAACTGCAGGGCATAACGCAATTTTTTCCCGCGCTTTCTGAGTTCGTGGCGCGGTTCGATATCAAGCTGATCAAATTGCAACCCATCTTGCAACAAACGCCGGTGCCATTTTTTTAGTTTTTTAACAAGCGCATCTTTGAGCATTAAAGGCTTTTGAATCTTTATGCTTGCAGTCGCGACCACTTCTGCTGCGACCTGTGGTGCGTTCTGTGCCGCAGGCGCTGGTTTCTGTGCAGGCGTATCGACGTCGAGGGGGGCTGTGGTGATGCTCGAGGGTGGTGCGACGGGCGCAACCGGCAGAACAGTCCACGCCAACAGGTCGAGCAACCAACCTTGAAAGCCGCGACTCAGCACAACGTTTTCGGTGTCTGGTGGGGTGAGCTCATCGTCGAGGATCAACGGGGGTTGCCCGGCCGCACTCAACACCGGGAGCAACGTCTCTTTCAGTACATCATCGTCGCGTGTGCCACCCAGCTTGGCAAAATGCAGCTTGATGTCAGTGCGGAGGTCTTCAGAGGGCAACTCGGCAATCCCGTTAAAAAATGACCAGGCCGAGCGCAAACGGCGAATGCCTACGCGCAACTGATGCACGTGCTCGGCGCCGCTTGCCTGATAAATGCCAGCGGTATCGACCTCGGCCAAGACGGCCGTATTGCGAATAATTTGATCAAGACACTCTGCGCTGATAGTTGCGAGTGCAGCGTGTGGCTGTATTTTTGGATGCAGCACGACATCCTCTGCGGTACGCGCAGCCCAAAACTGGGCAATCGCGCGGCGTCGAGAAGGTTCGTGGCGTTCTGACTTCTGCTCATCGATGGCGTTTAACTCGGCATTCAGTGACGCCAGGCGGTCACCGCGTTCAGACTTACTGCGTACGTCTAAGATCAGGCCATGTGCTTGTTGCCATTTTTTACCAAGAGCGAACACCGCAGCAAGCTCGCCGCGCTTGAGCTCGAACTCAATTTCAGAAATGGGCAACTCAAGTGAGCCCGCACGCAGCAGTCCGGTATCAAACGCAAGTTCTACCAAACCTAATGCAGTTCGTGCTTGCCTGAAGGTGCGCTGTACATCGGTTTCGTAACAAATTGACAGAGCACCCGCATGCTTTGCCAGCACGGCTGCAAAGGGTTCGCCAGCGTAGACGCTTAGGTCGAGGTCGGGTGAGGGGCGGTCATGATTGATTTCAATGCGCGATAGCGAATTTTCACCTGGCATTTTGAGGGTTTGTACCCATTGGTCACCCTCGCGCCGTAAACGCAAGGCAATTCTGGCGCGTACAAGATCGCGGTCAGGCGTATCAAAATAAAACGCCTGCAAACGCATGTGCGTCACCCGGCCGCGCAGCAGTTCTTTCTCAACGCCTGCGCGTGCCGCTTGTGGTACGTGAAGCTTAAGTTCTTGTTCTGCCATGATTCGCTTTTCGGGTGATCGTCGCGAGGCATTGTAGTGACCTCATGGGCCAGCAATGATGACGTGTCATAAATGTGAAAAACAAGAGCTTTCCACCCTAACGATTGTCATGATCGTGACGCTTACCACCAGTGTAAGTTCGATCAGTCCGGGTGCACTTGATCTAGATCATATCAATCAAACTTTACGTGCAAGCATCAGTTGGCGTGCCATTTCGACAAAACCAGCGCCGCCCTCAGAGGGCGTGACAAACTTTGGCCGATGCGTCAAACGGTGTAATTGCTTGTGGATATTTGCTACGCCCACTGAACAGCTAAAAAATTCAAACATGGGCTCGTCGTTGGGCGAATCCCCAATAAATAAAACCTGGGTGTTGTCGCCTTGCAGTTCGAGGCCGAACTCGCGAGCAAACAGCGTTTTCGTCATCGATAACTTGTCGTACTCGCCAAACCAGCCATTGACATGAATTGAGCTGACCTTCGCTTGCGCACCAGCGCTCTTGAAAAGCGACACAATTTGCTGCACTGCGGTTTCAGGCAGGGCAGCGACGTCTTCACAAAAGTCGATGGCCAGATCCGCCAGGCGATAGTGCTGATCGCTCGCAAGCGCCGAGCCCGGCACGGCTTGCAGAATCTCAAGCGCCAGACGATCTAGTTTTTTTCGGTTGCTTTGCAGGTGCGCTTCAGTGGCCCATTGATGCGTGGTCATTTTGCGTTTGGCACGGTCGTAACGCATGTAAAACGCGCCGTTTTCGCCAACCACAGCAAATACTGACCACATTCTGGCGATATGGTCGCACCACCCCGCTGGGCGCCCTGTAATCGGGATCACTGTGATCCCGCCAGCCGAAAGCTGTTCAAGCGCCAGATAGGCGTCTGCCGTCAGCCTGCCGTCTGTCGTGACGGTGTCGTCAATATCCGTTAAGACAAAGCGAATCTGTTTCGCCACGCTTAAATCCATTGTTTGAAGTGCTTGCATGGGGCTTTTCAAGGGTTTTGGAGGATGCAGAAGAGATCCTGCTGAACGATTCTATAATAGGCGTCTACTCAGGCCTGTTTATTTGAATCCTATGTCTGCCAAAATTTCACTTGCTAGCTCTTCTAACCCCGTACCTGCCTCGGCGATTTCGCCTGTTTCTGAGATCATTGACGAGCTGCGCGCGGGCCGCATGGTGATTTTGGTTGACGAAGAAGATCGCGAAAACGAAGGTGATCTGGTCATGGCCGCCGAATTCGTGACCCCAGAGGCCATTAATTTTATGGTGACGCACGGGCGCGGCTTGGTGTGCCTGACTCTCACCGAAGAGCGCTGCGAGCAGCTCGAATTGCCGTTAATGTCGGCGCGCAATGGTACAGCCTATGGTACCAACTTCACGGTTTCGATCGAGGCCGCAGAAGGCGTTGAAACCGGCATTTCGGTAGCCGATCGGGCGCGCACGGTGCAGGTGGCTGTGGCGCGCGACGCCAAAGCGACCGATCTGGTACAGCCAGGGCATATCTTCCCGTTAAAAGCTGTAGCGGGGGGCGTGTTGGTGCGCGCTGGGCACACCGAGGCGGGCTGCGACCTCACGCGGATGGCGGGCTTAACGCCAGCAGCTGTCATCTGCGAAATTCTCAAAGCAGACGGCACCATGGCGCGCCTTCCTGATCTGATCGAATATGGCCGTACGCACAAGTTAAAAATTGGCACCATTGCTGATCTGATTCAATATCGCAGCGAACACGAATCCGTCATCGAGCGCGTAGCGACGCGCGAGATTCAAACCGCTTGGGGCACCTTTCAGATGGTGGCTTACCGTGACACGGTTGCCGGCAACCCCCATATCGCCTTGATTTCGGGTCAGGTTGACCCACTACGTGAAACCTTGGTACGCGTGCACGAGCCAACCTCGATGCTTGACGTGCTTGATGTGCATAGCGCTGGTCATACCTGGGGTGTGGCCGAGGCGCTCGAGGCCATCAAGGCCGCGCCCGCGGGCGTCATGGTGTTTTTAAATTGTCAGGGTTCTGCCCAACATTTGTTTGGTCAAATCAGTGCCTGGCCCGGGCAAGAGACAGCGCCTGTTAAACGTGGATCTGGGCGTATGGATTTGCGCACGTATGGCATGGGTGCACAAATCTTGCGCGATCTAAAAGTCGGTCAAATGAGACTGATGGCCCGCCCACGCAAAATGCCAAGCATCATGCCTGGTTTTGGTCTGGATATCACAGGCTACGACCATCAACCCCCCACTCGCAACACATAGGAAGCACACCATGAGCCCTTTTACCCTAGAGCCAGACATGAACGGAGAAGGCCTGCACATCGGTATTGTGCGTGCCCGTTTTAACGAAGATATTGGCTTAATCGAACTCGATACTTGCTTACAAGAGCTTGAGACCCTTGGTGTTGACGAACGCGACATCATGGTCGTGACCGTGCCGGGTGCACTCGAACTTGGCGTTACGCTTGCTCGTATGGCTGAAACGTTTGAATTCGATGCGCTGATTGCGCTGGGCGCAGTCATCCGTGGCGAAACCTATCACTTTGAAATCGTCAGTAACGAAAGTGCTTCGGCGATCGCGCGCGTTGCCCTCGAAACCGGTATACCGGTCGCCAACGGCGTGCTCACAACCGAGAATGACGAGCAAGCCGAGGCGCGCGCTGCCGACAAAGGCCGTGACTGCGCACAGTGTGCGGTCGAAATGGCGAATCTGGTAGCTGCGCTTGAGCCCGAAGCCGACGAAGACGAAGACGAGGGCGAAGATCTTGAACAAGCCGATACACGACGCTAATTCGGCGGGTGTACAGCCTGTGCGCAGCGCGCGCAGGCGTGCGCGCGAGCTAGCGTTGCAAGGTTTGTACGCCTGGCTAGTCAGCGGTACAGATAGTTTGCAAGACGCCGGTGAGATCGAGGCCCACTTGCACGAAGAAGAAGAGTTTGAGTTGGCTGATGCAGTTTGGTTTAAAACCTTGCTGCACGGGTCAATGAAAGAGGCGCCCGCGCTACGCGAAAAATTTGCCCCCTTTGTTGATCGGCCTTTGGTTGAGCTGTCGCCCATCGAACACGGTATTTTGCTGATTGGTAGCTTCGAGCTGATTCATCACGTTGAAGTACCGTACCGCGTCGCCATCAACGAGGCGGTGGAGCTTGCCAAATCATTTGGTGGCACTGATGGTTTTAAGTTCGTCAACGGCGTGCTTGATAAGTTAGCTGCTGAAACACGCGCAGCCGAAGCGCGAACACCTGTGCGTCGCTGAGCCCGCGTGTGGTAACCGAATTTGAGTTGATCAAACGTTTCTTTAGCAGACCTGTTTCGACCGGTTTGCTGGGGGGCGGTGATGATTGTGCCTTGTTTGGTGTCACACCTGGCTTGCAAGTGGCCACCAGCACCGATCTTCTGCTTGAAGGGCGTCATTTTTTTTCAGACGTCGACCCGCGTTCGTTGGGGCATAAAGCCCTTGCCGTGAACCTTTCTGATTTGGCTGCGATCGGTGCGCGTCCGCTTGGTTGTTTACTTGGATTGGGTTTGCCCGCTATCGATGAGGCGTGGGTTGAGCGGTTTGCCGAAGGCTTTTACGCGTTGGCTGACCAACACGGTTGCGCATTGATCGGTGGCGACACCACACGAAGCCTGCAAGGCATCACCCTTAGCGTGACAGTGTTTGGCGAAGTTGAACCAGGCTTGGCACTACGACGCAACGCTGCACAGATAGGCGACGATATCTGGGTATCAGGTACCCTGGGTGCAGCCGATATCGCCTGTCGTATGCTCGCAGGCGACATCCCGCAGGATGCCTCGCTTTTGCAGGCGACGCGCCGTGCGCTTGAGTGGCCCACGCCCCGGATTGAGTTGGGTCAAGAGTTGCGTGCGCATGCCCATGCAGCGATTGATGTCTCAGACGGTCTTTTGCAAGATCTTGGGCATATTCTGGCCGCCAGCGGTTTGGGTGCAGAACTGTACGAGTCGCGTTTGCCGATACATCCTGCTTTAATGAATTTGTCGAAGCACACGCTACCGCCCGAGGTGCTGCGCCAGGCGCTGCTTGCCGGTGGTGATGTGTATGAGCTTTGTTTTACCGCAGCACCTGCTCAGCGCGCGCAGCTTGAAATAATCGGCAAAGCGCTTGGTCTGACACTTTCATGTATCGGCTCTGTCCGTGCTGAGTCCGGCCTGTTCGTTTACGATGAGGCTAGAAACCTCATCCAAGATCTGCCTAAGGGCTTCGATCACTTTAGGATTTAATCTTCGATGACAGACGTTTCAAAAAGACACCGTACAAGTTGGCCTAAGGCGGCGTGGGTGTTTTCTGATCCGGGCCGAATGTTGATGTTTGGCATGGGCTCTGGGTTGTTGCGTCCGGGCTCTGGCACCTGGGCGACGTTACTGGCCTGGTTGCTCTGGAGCGTCGCCTCGCCTGGTGTCAGCGATCTCTACATCGGTCTTTTTTTGCTGGGCTGTTTTATTTACGGTTGTTGGGCTGCCGAGCGCGTAGCCAAGCAACTTGGCGTGCCCGACCACGTTGGCCTTGTCTGGGATGAGTTTGTGGCGTTTTGGTTGGTGTTGTGGCTCGTGCCCCAAAGCCTGCCCGCCCAAGCACTCGCCTTCGTGTTGTTTAGGTTTTTTGATGTCGTCAAACCTCCTCCAATCCGGCAAGTCGATGCGCGCTTTAAAGGTGGCATTGGTGTGATGCTCGATGATCTGTTGGCAGCCGGTTACACGCTTTTAGTGATGGCGATTGTGGTTCGGTTGGGCGCTCCGCTTTAAGTGAAAGGTGGATCGCTCTAAAGCTTTCGGTCTAATTAGTGTTTTAGGATCTGCACTGCGGTTTCAATCTGAAAACGTTTTCAGGGTTACGGAGCGAACGATCACCATAATGCTTATTATTCTGTCAGCGATTAGGCTTTTATCTCTGCGCGTTCGTTGTTAAACCGTTCAAGGGCAAAAATATGTCAACACAGATCGATCAGCTAGCCACCGAGCTCGGTGAGCTTCTTTTGAAACATAAAGGTCTACTTGCCACGGCCGAGTCTTGCACGGGCGGCTTGCTGTCTGGCGCCGCGACGGCGATCGCAGGGTCAAGTGCGTGGTTTGACCAAGGTTGGGTCACTTACAGCAACGCGGCTAAGCAAGCGCAATTAGGCGTCACGCCGCAGGCGCTGTTGCAGTTTGGCGCGGTCAGCGAAGAGGTTGCGCGTCAGATGGCTGTGGGGGTCTTAAACATGGCGCCCCGCGCTACGCTCGCCCTAACCACCACAGGCGTTGCCGGCCCCGGTGGCGGCTCGCCTGGCAAGCCTGTGGGCTTTGTATGGTTTGGTTTTGCACAGCGCCGCCCGTCAGGGGTGGTGGTGCACGCGATTTCTAAAGTCTTTGATGGCGATCGCAAAGCCGTACGTGAAGCCTCAGTGGCGTTCTCGTTGGCCACTGGGCAGATGCTGCTGAAAGAAACCTAAGCGCACGAGCTTTAGCGATGCCCGTTGATCTCATCACGTGTTTGCCGCGCGACAACCGCTGCCGCTTCGGTCCAGTGACCGTCGCCTTTTGCGTACAAAATCGCGCGTGACGAATTAATCATCATCCCGGTTTTTTGTGCATTGCAGCCTGCTGCACAGGTTGCCGCAACGTCACCGCCTTGTGCGCCAATGCCCGGCACCAATAATGGCACGCTGTCGCCTACCGCCTTGCGCACCGCCGCCAACTCATTCGGAAACGTTGCACCAACGACTAAGCCGCATTGGCCCGTTTTGTTCCATTTATTTGCGACTAAGTCCGCCACACGCAAATACAGTGGTACGCCGTCTGTCTCTAAAAACTGAAGGTCAGACCCGCCTGGGTTTGAGGTGCGGCACAACACGATCACGCCGCGATCCTCCCACTCAAGGTAGGGCTCAACTGAATCGCCCCCCAAGTACGGGCTCACCGTGACCGCATCGGCCTGATAGCGGCCAAAGACCTCTTGCGCGTATTGCGTGGCTGTTGCGCCGATATCGCCGCGCTTGGCGTCAAGTACTAAAGGCAGGTGAGGGTATTGCTCGCGAATATAGGCACATAGGTCTTCAAGCTGCCCTTCGGCCCGCGCCGCTGCGAAATAAGCAATCTGCGGCTTAAAGCCACACACAAAGGGTGCTGTCGCATCGACGATTTGGCGGCAAAACTCAAAAATCGCAGTCGGTTTACCCTGCAATTCAGCAGGTAAACGCGGCAAGTCAGGGTCAAGTCCCACCATCAAAAGTGATTGCGACGAGGCCCAGGCGGCATTGAGTTTTTGAATGAAAGACATGTCTTCGCAGAAAAATAGAAAGATCGGATATCGCTATTGTGTCAGATTACGGCAAGCCAACGGTTGGCAAACAATACTAGCCAAACCATCGCACAGAGCAACAGGCTTAAAAACACCGCTGCGCTACCTAAGTCTTTGGCGCGACCAATCAGCTGATTGGTTTCAAGCGATACAGCATCGGCCACCGCCTCGATGGCCGAGTTTAAGAGCTCAACGATCAGCACTAAGACTAGCGAACCGATGAGTAGCAGGATTTGGCCCGCATTTTGCCCGACCCAGAACGCGACGGGCGTCAAGACTGCAGCCAATAAGAGCTCTTGCCTGAAGGCAGATTCATAGCGCAGTGCAGCAACCAGCCCCTGCATTGAGTAGCGAACCGCATTGGCAATGCGTTTTAGACCGCCGCTGCTCTTGTACGGTGAGGGATGTGGGGCCATGATCTCAAACTTGGTTTATTGTATGGGGTAGAACAATCCCCTAAAAGCTAAAAGGAAGATAGCACACCATGCCAATGCTCAATGTACAAATTATGCAGGGTTACAACTCAGCACAAAAAACAGATTTATTAAAAAAGCTGACTCAGTCTGTGGTTGATAGCGTCAGTGCCCCGTTGTCGTCAGTACGTGTTGTGCTTCAAGAGATTCCGCCAGAGCACGTGATTGTGGCCGGCGAAATTGGTCATGAAATGGTCATGATCACGGTGGGTCTGATTCATGGCCGCACCGATGAACTGAAGGCTGCGCTGATTGCTGCCATGGCCAACGCGGTTGAAGCGGCCATCGGCGTCACGCCACAAAACGTACGCTCGATTTTGTTTGACCTGCCAACGACTGATGTAGGTGTGGCCGGTGGGCGCACCGCAAAAGCGGCCGGGAGATAAGCGCGATGTCTTCAGTTTTACTGTACGAACAAGACGACTTGGGCGTGGTGACACTGACGCTCAATCACCCAGAAACGCGTAACGCTTTAACGGGCACGGGCATCGTTGAGGCGATGCTTGACGCGTGTCATCGCATCGAGTGTGACCCGTCAGTGCGTGCCGTGGTGATTACCGCGACAGGCACGATTTTTTCGTCGGGTGGCAAAATCGACGAGATGCAGCGCCAGATTGGTCCAGAGTTTGGCAGTGAAGTGTTGCGCCAAGAGTATCGGCACGGCATCCAGCGCTTGCCGCTGGCCATTCACCAGCTTGAGGTCCCAACCATCGCTGCGGTCAATGGCCCAGCCATTGGCGCGGGTTTTGACTTAACCTGCATGTGCGATCTGCGCATTGCTACGGATACCGCGACTTTTGCTGAAAGTTTTGTCAAAGTGGGAATCGTGGCCGGTGACGGTGGTGCCTGGTTTTTGCCGCGCGTGATCGGCATGGCACGCGCAGCTGAAATGTCGTTTACGGGCGAGCCTATTGACGCCCAAACGGCGTTGAGCTGGGGGCTTGTGTCGCGCGTGGTGCCAGCGGCCGATTTGCTGAGCACAGCGCATACGCTTGCGCGCAAGATGGCGGTGAACTCACCCTCAGTGATGCGGATGACTAAACGCCTGTTGCGCGAAGGTCAGACGTCTTCACTCTCAAACCTGCTTGAGCTCTCAGCGGCGTATCAGGCCATTGCGCATAAAACGCCTGAGCATGCGGTGATTATCAAAGACTTTATGGATAAAAAGGCTGCGCGTAAAGCACAGAAGGGCTAAACGGTTGAGCGCTGAAGTCTTCTGCGCTCAACGCATCTGCTCTCAAATCTTAAGCGCTAGGTCTGTTAGCGTTCAACCCTTCTCGGTCATGAGGCGCCCATCACGAGCGCTTCTAGACCGAGACAGTTGGTTCACAGCAGGTAGCCTCCCAAATTCAGCAAGAGTGCTTCAACACCGAGACGGTCAGTTCAAACCGTAACGCCCTAAATTCATCACTTTGGCCCACGCTGAGACAAAGTCACGTACGAAGCTAGCGAGTGCATCTGCGCTTGCATAGACCTCTGTAATCGCCCTAAGTTCTGCATTTGAGCCAAACACCAGGTCAACCACCGTTGCAGTCCATTTGACCGTGTGGCTGGTTCTGTCACGCCCCTCTAGCACCATTGCATCGTTCGCCGACTTTTGCCAAACGGTGCGCATATCCAGAAGATTCACAAAGAAATCTGTGTTTAATGTTTCAGATTTCTCAGTGAAGACGCCCAAAGTCGTTTGGCCAAAATTGGCGCCTAAGGTGCGTAAGCCGCCAAGTAATACCGTCATTTCGGGTGCGGTTAGGGTCAGAAGGTTGGCGCGATCAACCAACAATTCTGCGGCAAACTCGCGGTGCTCGGGGCGCAGATAATTTCTGAAACCATCCGAAGTTGGCTCAAGCACTGCAAACGAGTCAATGTCGGTTTGGTCTTGCGTGGCATCCATGCGGCCCGGCGTAAAGGGCACAATCACTGCTTGCCCCGCTTTGCCTGCTGCCTGTTCGATGGCTGCGCAACCACCCAGCACGATCAAATCGGCAAGTGATACACGTTTGCCGTCGGCCTGCGTGCCATTAAAGGCAGTTTGCACTGCCCTTAATGCGGTCAGCACTTTGGCCAGCTCGTGAGGTTGATTCACGGGCCAATCTTTTTGTGGTGCCAGAGCAAGCCGTCCTCCATCTGTGCCACCACGCTTGTCACTGCCGCGAAAGGTGGCGGCCGAGGCCCAAGCCGTGCTGACCAACTGAGATGTGGTCAAACCAGAGGCCAGCAGGCTACCTTTTAACGTAGCGATGTCTTGCGCCTGAATCAGCGGATGGTTGACCGCGGGAACGGGGTCTTGCCAAATTAAAGGTTCGGCAGGTACGAGTGGGCCCAAATAGCGTGTAATCGGGCCCAAGTCTCTATGGGTGAGTTTGAACCATGCGTTCGCAAAGGCTTTAGCCAGTTCATCAGGATGCGCAAGAAAGCGTCGTGAAATCTTTTCGTACACCGGATCCATACGCAAAGATAGATCGGTCGTGAACATCATGGGTGCATGCTTTTTTGAGGCATCGTGCGCATCAGGCACCGTACCGGCACTCGAGACTTCTTTGGGCGTCCATTGGTGGGCACCGGCTGGGCTTTGTGTGAGTACCCATTCGTAGCCAAACAGATTTTCAAGATAGTTGTTATCCCATTTGATTGGGTTGGTGGTCCACGCGCCTTCTAACCCGCTCGTGATGGTATCTGCGCCTTTTCCTGTGCCAAAGCTGTTTTTCCAGCCTAAGCCCTGTTCTTCGATCGGAGCGGCTTCTGGCTCACGACCTACATAGTTTGCCGGGTTGGCGGCACCGTGCGCTTTACCGAAGGCGTGGCCACCTGCAATCAAGGCAACGGTTTCTTCGTCGTTCATCGCCATGCGAGCAAAGGTCTCACGAATGTCGCGCGCGGCAGCCAAGGGGTCTGGCTTGCCGTTCGGGCCTTCAGGGTTGACGTAGATCAGACCCATTTGCACGGCAGCCAAGGGGTTGGCGAGCTCGCGATCGCCGCTGTAGCGTTCGTCGGCCAGCCATTTGCCTTCCGAGCCCCAGTAAATTTCTTGATCGGCACTCCAAGAGTCTGCGCGACCACCCCCAAAGCCCGCCGTTTTTAAGCCCATCGACTCTATCGCGACGTTGCCCGTCAAGATGAATAAGTCTGCCCACGAAAGTTTGTGACCATATTTTTGCTTGATTGGCCAAAGTAAACGTCGCGCTTTATCCAGATTGTCATTGTCTGGCCAACTGTTCAGTGGTGCAAAGCGCTGCGCGCCCGAGCCCGCGCCGCCACGCCCATCCGCCACTCTGTAGGTGCCAGCACTATGCCAGGCCATTCGTACAAAAAAAGGCCCATAGTGGCCATAGTCGGCTGGCCACCAGTCCTGCGAGTCAGTCATTAAGGCGTGCAGGTCCTCAACCACTTCCTCAAGGTTCAGGCTTTTAAAGGCCTGTGCGTAATCGAAGTTTTCGCCCAGAGGGTTCGCGTTGGCAGACAGCGGGCGCAAAGGCTTGAGGTTGAGCTGGTTTGGCCACCAATCAGCATTGGTGGTGCCGCCTGCAAAGTGCGATGGTTGGGTCTGGCCTGAAAAAGGGCATTTTGCTTCGTTTGACATGGTTATCTCCCGTGTCGGTGAATTGCTTCGTCCAGTATGGGGCCTCTTTGTGACAGTGCCTAACGATTTTCTATTATGTTGGTGTCTAGTGTTTTAGAAAACGCTGAGGTGTGGTTGGCATCACAAGTCTTACCTCCATTCCTCAAAAAAAATTTGAATCATGGCCTTAGCTCTAATCACGCTGATTTAGCTTTTTATGTGATTACGCAGCTGATCTTGATAAATTTCTTCACTAGGCTCTTCGAGGCTCGCTGGCGCCAATTCACCAGGGGTTATCCGCACACGATCAATACTGCCGGTGTACTCAAAGGCGCCTTTATCTTCGTAGCGCTCGCTAACGGCTGTGCGCCTTGAGATGCCAACACTTAGCCCGCAACTTGGGATACGTAACAAGCTTGGCGACAAATCAACATTGTTGAAACATTGCTTACCATTCAGTGTGATGTCGGCACTGCCTTTGCGCCCACCCGTTGCGTGGTAATTGAACTCAAAGACTTGCGTCCCACTGCTTAGGGT
>CANCMG010000014.1 GCA_947378965.1 Alcaligenaceae bacterium
GACCGAGGTCTGTTTTGGCGCGTGTGCCGTGGTTGATGCCACTGCGCCAAGCTCGAGTTGTGTTGGAGCTGCGGCGGCTGGCGGGGTGGGCGTGGGCACCGCCACGGGTTCGGGCGGGGGCACGAAAGTTGGCAGTGGGTCTGGCACGATCATGGCTTGCACTTCAGCTTCGGCAAACGAGGGGCTTGTGGTTGCAGCGACGCTCGGAGCGGTCGTGTCGGTCGCCGTAACGATCGAGGGTTTTGGTATTTCGGGGTTGACCGGCTCAACAAGATCAGAGCTGGTGTGTGTCAACGACTCTTTCAGCGCTGAGACGTCTTGTTCAAGTGACTCAAGGGGCTTACGCAGCGATGACTCGGTATCTTGCAGACTTGACTGCACGCTTTGAGCAGCCTCTTGCATTTGGTCTTTTAATTTGCGTAGTTCGTCGAGTTCGACCTCGCGCTGGATGTCAGTTTTGACATCGTTCACATAGCGTTGCGCACGCCCCACCAAGTGGCCGAGCGTACGGGCGACTTTAGGTAGACGCTCGGGGCCGATAACGACCAGAGCCACGACCCCGATTACGAGTAGTTCGGTAAAGCTGACGTCAAACATGGTGTGTGATGTGCCAAAAAGACTCAGCTAGAAAAGCTAGCGGAAAGGGTTAGTGCGTACCGGGCTGAGTGTTTGTTTTCTCTTTTGCTTGCACGTCGATGGTTTCGCCCGAGGCAACACGTTGCACCGGTGCCGCCTCTGCAGTTGCAGTGGCCTCACCTTCTTTCGCGTTTGGGTCTTTCATGCCTTCTTTGAAGCCTTTCACCGCGCCGCCTAAGTCGGCTCCGATGTTTCTGATCTTTTTAGTGCCAAAAACGAGTGCAACGATAACCAGAACAATTAGCCAGTGCCAAATACTAAAACTACCCATGATCGCTCTCCGGATTAATTCTTGATGGGGGTGAAGCCCTGCCAAGGACGTTTACCACCAAGGATATGAAAATGCAGGTGTTTAACCTCTTGGCCACCCTCAAGACCTGAATTCGTGGTGAGACGAAATCCGCCTTCAGGCCCTGGGTTGCAGCCGTTTGTTAACGCAATTTTTTGCACCTGAGTCAGCATTCTACCTAACCAGCCAGCATCCTCGGGTTTGATGTCTTGCATAGACACGACATGATGTCGTGGCACCATCAGCAAATGTACCGGCGCTGCGGGGTGAATATCATGAAAAACCACACAGTCTTCATCGGTGTAGACGATTTTTGCAGGAATTTCACCTTTCACAATTTTGCAGAAGAGGCAGTTTTCGCTCATAGGAGGTCGTTTAAGGGTTACGGGAAGCTTTTTCTTGAAGGCCAGAGACACCCTCGCGCCGCGCCAGTTCGGCCAATACCTGCTCGGGCCGCAGACCATGTTCAGTTAACACGACGAGACAATGAAACCACAAATCGGCGGTTTCCGCCACGATTCGCTCGGATTGTTGGTCTTTGACGGCCATCACGAGTTCAGTGGCTTCTTCGCCAATCTTTTTTAGCGCAGCGTCGGGCCCTTTCGAAAACAACTTTGCCACATATGATGTGGCAGGGTCGCCGCCGCGCGAAGGCAAACGAGTCGCCAGTATGTCAGCGATTCTGGCCAGAATGATATCGGACGTGCCAGTCGATGAGGCGTCGGAGTTAGTGGCTGTCATGTTTAGGTCGTTCACTTATAAATGAGCTCGGGGTCTTTTAGAACCGGATCAACGCTTACCCATTTTGAGGACTGCGGTTCAGTACTTTGTTCAAGGCGCCGATAGAAACAACTTGCTCGCCCAGTATGACAGGCGATTTCACCGATTTGTTCAACTTTTAGCAGCAGCACATCGCCATCGCAATCCAGCCTGAGTTCAAGCAGGCGTTGAACGTGACCAGACTCTTCGCCTTTGCGCCAGAGGCGGTTACGAGAACGCGACCAAAACACCGCCCGACCGGTTTGTGCCGTCTCAGAGAGCGCTTCGGCGTTCATCCACGCCACCATCAATATTTGCCCAGTCGTGCCGTCTTGCGAAATTGCTGGGATCAAGCCCTTATCGTCAAACTTGACTTCGGTCAGCCAGGCGGGAGGCGCGGTGGTTGTCATGTGTTGCGCCTTACGGCAATGCCTTGGCTTGCCATAAAGTCTTTGGCTTGACCCACGGTGAACTCACCGTAGTGAAAAATACTAGCAGCCAGCACCGCGCTCGCACCGCCCAAGGTCACACCATCGGCTAAATGCTGCAGATTGCCTACGCCGCCCGAGGCAATCACTGGGATCGCGACGGCGTCGGCCACGCATCTTGTGAGCTCGAGGTCAAAACCGGCTTTGGTGCCGTCACGATCCATGCTGGTTAAGAGCAACTCGCCCGCGCCAAATTCTGCCATTTGTCGCGCCCAAGCAACGACATCCAAACCGGTCGCGCGACGCCCGCCATGGGTGAACACCTCCCAGGCTGGTGTTGCACTATTTGCCACGCGGCGCGCGTCAATGGCCACGACAATGCACTGCGAGCCGTGATAATTCGAGGCCGCTCGAACAAGCTCGGGGTTGGCGACCGCTGCACTATTCATTGAGACTTTATCGGCACCGGCATTGAGCAGGCGTTGCACATCGCTCACTTGACGCACACCTCCGCCAACAGTTAAAGGGATAAAAACTTGTGAGGCGACCTGCTCGATGATCGAGAGAATCAAATCGCGCCCGTCACTGGTGGCGGTGATGTCTAAAAAAGTGAGTTCGTCTGCGCCCTGCTCGTTGTAGCGCTGCGCAATTTCAATAGGGTCACCTGCGTCAATCAGATCGACAAAATTGACGCCCTTGACCACGCGGCCAGCGGTAACATCTAGACATGGAATGATTCGACGAGTCAGGCCGCTATTGGTGCTCGGCGAGACGAGTTGGCTCATGGCGCGAGTTCGTCAGCACGCAGTTGTGCGGCTTCAAAGTCAAGCGTGCCTTCATAGATGCTTCGACCTAAAATTGCGCCTTCAATCCCTTCAGCTTCAACCGCGCATAGTGCTTCGATGTCGCGCATGTCGGTGACACCGCCCGAGGCGATGACGGGGATCCGCACGTGTTGAGCGAGCCGCACCGTTGCGTCGATGTTAACGCCCGTTAGCATGCCATCACGGCCGATATCTGTGTAAATAATCGCTTCGCAGCCGTAGTCTTCAAATTTTTTGGCCATATCAAGCACATCATGTTTGGTGAGTTTGCTCCAGCCATCCGTCGCAACTTTGCCATCGCGCGCGTCGAGCCCAACGATAATGCTGCCCGGAAACGCACCGCAGGCATCATGCAAAAACCCAGGGTTCTTGACCGCAGCTGTACCGATGATGACGTAGGTGATACCGAAATCAAGATAGCGTTCAATCGTGTCGAGGTCGCGAATGCCACCGCCAATCTGAACCGGAATATCAGCACCGACCGAATCAACAATCGCGCGAATGACAGATTCGTTTTTAGGTTTGCCGGCCACAGCGCCATTGAGGTCGACTAAATGCAGGCGTCGTGCGCCGCGGTCGAGCCAAAGGTTAGACATGGCGGTTGGGTCTTCTGAGAAGATTGTTGCGTCGTCGAGGTCGCCTTGACGCAGCCGGACGCAGCGTCCGTCTTTGAGATCGATTGCAGGGATCAGCAGCATGTGATTATTGAGTGGTCACGTAAGGTTCAAAGCACTCGCGGTAGACGAGTGTGGATAAGAGATTAGTTTAACGGAATGCCCGGTAATCCTGTTGGTTTAGCGTGAAGATGTCAAGGCTTCCAGTCTACAAAATTACGGTAAAGACGCAAACCATATTCGGCACTTTTTTCTGGATGAAACTGTACGGCAAAGATATTATCGGCCGCAACGGCGCAGGTAAACAGGCCGCCGTAGTTGCTTTGCCCAACGGTGAGTTCAGCTTGAGCAGGCACGGCGTAGTAACTGTGGACAAAATAAAAGGGGGTCATATCGGGGATACCCTGCCACAGGGCATGCTCACGGCTTTGTTTGACCGGATTCCAACCCATATGCGGCACTTTGAGCTGTTGTGCGCCCGCAGCGAAGGCGGGGCCCTGAAAGCGCCGGACCTCGCCCTTAAAGACGCCTAGGCTGGTGGTGTTGCCTTCTTCGCTGCGCTCAAACAACATTTGTTCGCCCACGCAAACGCCTAGCAAAGGTTTGTTTTTTGCTGCGTTGAGTACCGCCTCGCGCAAGCCCGCCTCGTCAAGCGTGCGGATGCAGTCGGCCATCGCCCCTTGTCCGGGAAACACCACGCGGTCAGCGGCCAAAATATCGCGTGCTTGGCTGCATAAACGGATATCGGCTTCGGGTGCGGCGTGACGCAACGCCCGCTCGACCGAGTGGATATTGCCCATGCCGTAGTCAACGATGGCAATCAAGGCCATGGCTTACAGGACACCTTTTGTAGACGGCACAACGCCAACGCTGCGCGGATCGAGTTCGAGCGCCATGCGAAGTGCACGACCGGTGGCTTTAAAAATGGTTTCGCACTGGTGATGCGCATTGACGCCGCGCAAGTTATCAATGTGCATGGTGAGCAGCGCATGGTTAACCAAACCCTGAAAAAATTCAATGGTGAGGTCAACGTCAAAATCACCGACTCGCGCGCGGGTGAAGGGCACATGAAACTGTAAGCCGGGCCTGCCAGAGAAATCTACCACCACGCGCGAGAGCGCTTCGTCGAGCGGCACGTACGCGTGGCCATAACGACGAATACCCGCCTTATCGCCGACGGCTTTTGCAATGGCTTGCCCGAGCGTAATGCCAACGTCTTCAACAGTGTGGTGAGCATCAATTTCTAAATCACCCTGAGCATGTACTTCAAGGTCGATTAACCCGTGCCGAGCGATTTGATCAAGCATGTGGTCTAAAAATGGCACGCCCGTGTCGAGCTTTTGGCGGCCTGTGCCATCTAGATTGATTGCGACACGAATTTTTGTTTCGTTGGTGTTGCGGATAATTTCGGCGGTGCGCATGGCTTGGGCTCTTGGCGTCAGAATCTATATTGTAGGGCGGTCTGAGCGAATTGTTGTAGTGAATCGTTCGGGATCGCTGAACTTACTTGTCGCTTTGGGAAGAGAGGCGGTAGGTGGCGCTTGCCGCATGGGCTTGCAGACCTTCGCCAAGTGCGAGTTCAGCGGCAATTTTGCCTAGCGTTTGTGCACCGGCTTGCGAGACATGGATCAAACTCGAGCGCTTTTGAAAGTCATAGACGCCCAGTGGTGAAGAAAACCGCGCGGTACGCGAGGTCGGCAATACGTGGTTCGGGCCCGCGCAATAATCACCAAGCGACTCAGAGCTGTGCTGCCCCATGAAAATCGCACCCGCGTGACGCAGATGAGGCAGCCACGCGTTAGGATCTTCGACCGACACCTCAAGATGCTCGGGGGCGATCTGGTTGCTGATTGTGCACGCCTCGTTCAAATCCCGCACCAAAATCAGCGCGCCCCGGTCGCGCAAGCTTGTGCGAATGATGTCAGCGCGCGGCATGGTGGGTAGTAATTGGTGAATTGAGTGCTCGACCGCGTTGAGGTAACTTGCGTCGGGGCATAACAAGATCGCTTGAGCGAGCTCGTCGTGCTCGGCTTGCGAGAACAGGTCCATCGCAATCCAGTCGGGCGACGTTTTACCATCGCAGATAATCAGAATTTCGCTTGGGCCCGCAATCATATCGATGCCCACGGTGCCAAAGACACGGCGTTTTGCCGCGGCGACATAAGCGTTACCGGGACCAACAATTTTATCGACGACCGGAACTGTCGCTGTGCCGTAGGCGAGCGCGCCGATCGCTTGAGCGCCGCCCATGGCAAAACAGCGGTCAACTCCTGCAATCGCTGCTGCAGCCAGCACCATGGCGTTGCGATGGCCACCCGGAGTTGGCGTTACCATCACAACCTCTGAGACGCCCGCCACCTTTGCTGGAATCGCATTCATCAGCACCGACGAGGGGTAAGCCGCTTTGCCACCAGGCACATAGACCCCAACGCGGTCGAGGGCCGTAATCTGCTGCCCTAAACGCGTGCCGTCGGCCTCGGTGTAAGACCAACTCTTTTGAATTTGGTGTGCGTGATACGTACGTACGCGCTCGGCTGCCACTTCAAGCGCGTGGCGCTGCGCTGCAGGGAGTTCAGCAAGGGCTTTGAACCACTCGCTACGCGGGATTTCTAACTCGGTGGCCTGATGAATTTGCACGCCATCGAACTCACGCGTCAGGCGAACAAGCGCCGCGTCACCTTCAGTGCGAACTTGCTTCAGGATACGCGCAGCAGCACGATCGATGGCCTCATCTTGCTCGGCATCAAACGCAAGCAAGGTGGTGAGCGTTGCGTCAAAGCTTGGGTCGCGCGAGTCTAGGCGTGTAATGGTTACCATGGTGTCAGTCTCTGGGTGTCACGCGGTTGCCACGTTTGCGTGGCTGGCTTGTTCAAAGGCATCTAACAGTGGTTGCAGTTGTGCATGACGGGTTTTAAGCGCGGCACGGTTGACCACCAAGCGCGATGAGATCGACATGATGTCTTCGACCGCAACTAAATCGTTGGCTTTTAACGTGTTACCGGTTGACACCAAGTCGACGATCGCATCGGCCAGCCCGACTAGGGGTGCGAGCTCCATTGAGCCGTAAAGTTTGATCAGGTCAACGTAGACCCCTTTTGCGGCAAAGTGTTCACGCGCGGCTTGTGTGTACTTGGTGGCAACGCGTAAGCGCGCCCCTTGGCGCACTGCAGCCTCGTAGTCAAACCCTTTGCGCACCGCCACGGCCAAGCGGCACCGAGCGATGTTGAGATCAATGGGCTGATACAGCCCACCAGGGTGTTGGGCCGCGTGCTCGATGAGTACGTCTTTACCAGCAATGCCTAAATCAGCCGCCCCGTACTCAACGTAGGTTGGGACATCAGAGGCGCGCACAATAATTAAGCGCAAGCCAGGGTTGCTCGTGGCAATAATCAGCTTGCGCGATTGCTCTGGGTTTTCAGAAACCTGAATGCCTGCTGCCTCGAGAAGCGGCAGAGTTTCTTCAAAAATCCGCCCTTTCGAGAGGGCCATCGTTAACGGCCGAAGCGGCTCAGGTGCGCTCATGAGAGATCCTTGCTTGAAATGCGTTCGATGTTGGCGCCTAGCTGCCTGAGTTTATGCTCCATGCGCTCGTAGCCTCGATCGAGATGATAGATTCGCTCGACGATGGTCTCGCCCTCTGCCGCCAGGCCAGCAATCACAAGGCTTGCAGAGGCTCGCAAATCGGTGGCCATGACAGTCGCCCCGGACAGTTTTGTTACGCCACGCACTACCGCTGTGTGACCGTCGATATCAATGCGTGCGCCTAAGCGCAGCAGCTCTTGAACGTGCATGTAGCGATTTTCAAAAATTGTCTCAGCGATCACCGAGGTGCCGTCGGCCAGCGCGTTGAGCGCCATCAATTGCGCCTGCATGTCGGTGGCAAAGCCTGGGTATTCGTGCGTACGAAAATCGACAGGTTTGGGTCGTTGCGCCATGCTGGCGCGAATCCAGTCTGAGCCGCACGTCAGTGTCAGCCCAGCCTCTTGAAGTTTAGAGAGGGTGGCACCCATTGTGTGAGGTGCGACCTGACGTAAGGTGATATCGCCACCGGCTGCACCCACTGCACACAAAAAGCTGCCCGCTTCGATACGATCGGGGATCACTCGATGCGTGGCACCGTGCAGGCTCTTGACCCCTTCGATGACGATACGATCGGTGCCATGGCCCTGAATCTGCGCGCCCATCTTAATTAACAGCTCGGCCAGATCAACCACCTCGGGTTCACGTGCGGCGTTTTCTAAAACGGTTTGGCCCTCTGCTAAGACGGCAGCCATCAGCAGATTTTCGGTGCCAGTGACGGTCACCATGTCGGTGCGAATGACCGCGCCTTTGAGACGCTGGGCGCGCGCGATGACAAAACCGTGCTCGATGCTGATGTCGGCCCCTAACGCGGCTAACCCGTGAATGTGTTGGTCGACCGGACGCTGACCAATTGCGCAGCCGCCGGGCAGGCTAACGCGCGCCTGGCCAAACCGCGCCAGCAAGGGCCCGAGTACCAAAATCGAGGCCCGCATGGTTTTCACCAATTCGTAGGGTGCCTCGAGTGTGGTGACGTCGTTGGCAGTGATATTGACGGTGCCGTCGGTTTCGCGTGCGCAACGAACGCCCATCTGGCCTAATAATTTAAGCGTGGTTGCGATGTCGTTTAACTTGGGCACATTGGTGAGTGTGACCGTATCTGCAGTGAGCAAACCAGCACACAAAATTGGTAGCGCTGCATTTTTTGCGCCAGAAATACTGACTTCACCGCGCAGGCGACTACCGCCCGTGATGCGTAAGATATCCATCAGGCGGGTTTGCTGAACTCTTCGGGGGTTAAGGTTCGCATCGAGAGTGCATGGATTTCTTGTTTCATGCGGTCACCTAACGCGGCATACACTAACTGATGGCGGGCGATCAGGCGCTTACCTGCAAACGCGTTGCTGACAATCACCGCTTCGAAATGCGCGCCATCGCCACTCACCTCAAGGTGCTCGCAGGCGAGCCCGGCGGCGATGTAGGCACGAATATCTTCTGGGGTAGGCAACATGATCTGCAAGGTCCTTGGCGGGCAACGATTTTAGAATAATGGCTATTTTAACGAGAAGTGCAAAAAGTCAGTCTATCTGTGCCGGAAGCTTTAGTTTTCGGGTGGCGCAGGTCAACAGGCTAAGTGCGCAACTTGTAGCCTCGGCCTAAGAGGCGCAGGGCAAACGTAGCCAAAACGGAAAAGACCCCGGCGACAACGGCTAGGCTGTGCCACGGTGAGACATCGGCCACGCCAAAAAAACCGTAGCGAAACCCATCAATCGTGTAGAAGAGCGGATTCCAGTGCGATACCGTCTGCCAAAAGGCGGGCAAGGTGTGTACCGAATAGAACACACCAGATAAAAAAGTGGCTGGCATAATCAGAAAATTTTGAAAAGCGGCGAGCTGATCAAACTTTTCGGAGGTTAGCCCCGCAATTAAGCCCAAAATCGCCATAATCCCACAGGATAGGATCGCAAAGACTAACGCCCAAAGCGGGTGCTTGATCGGCATCGAACTGAAATACTGAGAGACCAGCCAGACGCAGGTTCCGACGGCCAGGCCGCGCACGATGGCGGCCAACACGTAGGCGCTAAAGAACTCTCGATGCGAGATGGGGGGCAACAGCACAAATACCAAGTTGCCAGTCACGCGACTTTGAATGAGCGAGGACGACGGGTTTGCAAAGGCGTTTTGCAACATGCTCATCATCATGAGCCCTGGGATCAAAAACGCGGTGTAGGGAACGCTGCCATACACCTGGATCCGATCTTGTAGCACCTGCGCAAAAATCACGAGGTACAACAATGCTGTGATGACGGGGGCGGCAATGGTCTGGAAGCTGACCTTCCAGAAGCGCAGCAATTCTTTGCCAAGCAGGGTAGGAAACCCTGAGCCGGCGCCTGCACGAGCGGTCAGTATGGGAGCGCTCATGCTTGTGCCTCAGAAAACTTAGATGGTTGGGCGTTCATGATTTGGACAAACGCTTGCTCGAGATTGCCGCCAGCGCGCGCGATCAAGTTTTTGGTGGTGTCGAGCGCGACGATGCGTCCACCCTTTAGCATGGCGGTGCGGTTGCACAGCATCTCAGCTTCTTCGAGGTAGTGGGTAGTCAAGATGATGGTGTGGCCTTGGGTGTTGAGCCGAGAGATGAATTCCCAGAGGCTGCGGCGCAAGTCGACATCAACCCCCGCCGTGGGTTCGTCAAGCACGATGACCGGCGGGCGATGCACCAGCGCCTGGGCAACCAGCACGCGACGCTTCATCCCGCCCGACAAGGCACGCATGTTTTCGTCAGCCTTATCGGTGAGCCCGAGGTTGGCCAAAATTTCGTCAATCCAGTCGTCATTATTGCGAAAGCCAAAGTAGCCTGATTGAATGCGTAAGGTTTCGCGAACCGTGAAAAACGGGTCATACACAAGCTCTTGCGGGACCACGCCTAAAGAACGCCTGGCCGCTTGATAGTCGTTGACCACGTCATGGCCGCAAACGCTGGCACGCCCCTGGGTGGCCTGACACAGGCCGGCCAACACAGAGATAAGAGTCGTTTTGCCAGCCCCGTTGGGCCCAAGCAGCGCAAAAAACTCGCCATGCTCAATGGTTAAGGACACATCATCGAGCGCTTGAAAGCCTGGGCCTGAAGGTGGGCGAAACAAGCCACGCCAACCCAAGGTGCGGGGCGCGAAAACTTTAGAAACATGTTCAAACGAAACGGCAGACATGACAACCTTGTTGTGAGGCGGTGCGCCCGAGCGACCAGAAGCCCGCGGGACGGGGTACAGATAGTTATTGTTGTGCGCGTTGATTCAGTGCTTGAATGAGGCCATCAATACCGTTCTGACTAATTTGCTGAGAGAACTGATTGCGGTAGTTTTCAATCAACCAAATATTTTCAACGTTCAGGTCATAAATTTTCCAGCCTTGTGGAGTTTTTTCAAGACGGTAATCTAGTCCGATCGGTTGAGTATTGGCGTGCTGTGTGACCTGCGATTTGACGACGAGGTCGGTGGCATCGGTCTCGCCACGTAAGGGCAAGACCTTAACGCTGGTGGCGTCATCTACCCGAGTGAAGGCACCGCTATACGCACGGCCTAAGGTGCCGCGAAAGGCTTTGACCAGGGCTGCCTGCTGTTCGGGCGTTGCCTGACGCCAATAGCGACCTGCTGCGAGGCGCGTTGTTTTTTCAAAATTGACGTTAGGCAAAATTAATTCGTCAACGATTTGATTCACGCGTGCGGTGTTGCCTGCGCGCACACTGCTATCGGCCTTGAGCGCGGTTAACACTTGATCGGCGACTTGTTGTACGAAGTCGTTGGGGGCTGCGTTTGGGTCGGGCTTTGTTTGTGCGTGTGAAGCGTGACTCAACCCCAGCAGCAAGCACAAGGTAAACAGCGTAAAAAATAAATCAATGCGAGACTTCATCAAACCTATCCTTGCAATGGGCTAAATATATGGTGGCGTGTGCTGCGTGCAAAACTTTATTTTTTTGGGGAGATTCCAAGCGTTTTTTCATCGGCCGGCGCGGCTCCAAAGTCTTCGTAGTTCGGTAGCTTCTCAGCCTCTGCGGTTGCGCCGTCGACCTGAGCCTTGCGGCGTTTTAGGTAGGCGTCACGAATAAAGGTGTAGCGATCTAGCGCGGTGCGGTCAATCGTGTTTGTGACTGCGAGCAGTGCCTCTCGGCGCTCGACCACTTCAAGACCATAAATCGAATTACGAACAGCGATGTCAGTGATTAACGAACCATACCCGAACTGATTCACATAGATATCAACGGCTCGGCCCGCACCGTCTCTGAGAGTCGATGAGCCAATAATAGGCAGCACAACGTAGGGGCCAGAGCCTAAGCCCCAGACGCCAAGGGTGACACCAAAATCATTAGGAATACGCTTGGCGCCAGTTTGACTTGCGATGTCTAAGCAACCACCAAGCCCCATCGTCGAGTTGAGTAAGACGCGGCCAAACGTATTAAGTGCATCGACTTGGCGCCCTTGTAACGTGCTGTTAAACCAAGACCAAACGTCACCGATATTTAAAAAGATGTTGTTGATACAGGTGCGAACGGGTTGTGGCATCACAAACGCGTACGCTTCAGCGGCCGGCTTTAATACGGCGCGATCCACCGCATCGTTGAACTCGAAGACCGCTCGGTTTGAGGCTTCGAGAGGGTCGGCGGGATTTGCTGGACCTGGTGGGTGCGTGGCGCACCCTGAGAGCATGACCAAGGCGGCTGCACACAGCGCTAGGCCAAACTGCTGAGTAAAAAAACGAGAGCGCATGTTGCCTGACCATTATTGAGAGAGTTTGGGTGACTTGGGTGCGGGGGCTGACTCGGTGCCTTGGGGCGTACCTTGTTTTTCAGCAGAGGAGTACAAAAATTGACTGATCAGGCTTTCAAGGACGATCGCGCTTTGCGTGAACTGAAGAGTCGCACCTGCAACAAGGTCGGCGTCGTCGCCACCTGGTTCAAGGCCGATGTATTGCTCGCCGAGCAAGCCAGAAGTCAAAATTTTGGCCGAAGAGTCTTTTGGAAAATGGTAGTTCTTTTCAATTTGAACAGTGACGACCGCTTGAAAGGTTTTTTCATCTAGCGCGATACTGGCCACCCGACCAACTACCACTCCCGCACTTTTCACTGGCGCACGTACTTTAAGCCCACCGATGTTGTCGAACTTTGCCGACAGCGTGTAGGTGGGCGAAAAAGAGAAGCTGCTGAGGTTGCCGGCTCGCAAGGCTAGAAAAGCGAGCGCGATGCCGCCTAACAAGATAAAGAGCCCTACCAACCAGTCTGTTTTTTCGTTCGACATTGTTTGACCCTTTAGTTGCTGAACATCAGCGCAGTCAGTAGAAAATCAAGGCCCAAGACCGCCAGCGAGCCGGTTACTACGGTACGCGTGGTGGCGCGCGCAACGCCTTCGGGTGTTGGGCGAGCCTGCCAGCCTTCGTAGAGGGCGATCAGCGTCACGGCCACCCCAAAGATGATACTTTTTATCACGCCGTTCAAGACGTCTTTGTAAACATCGACGCCGTTTTGCATTTGTGACCAAAAGGCACCGGTATCGATGCCAATCAGTAGCACACCGACCACCCAGCCGCCAATAATGCCGACCATTGAAAACACTGCGGCCAACACGGGCATTGCAAGGACACCACCCCAAAAGCGAGGCACAAAGACTCGTCTGAGTGGGTCAACGGCCATGACTTCCATTGCAGCTAATTGTTCGCCGGCTTTCATCAGTCCAATTTCAGCGGTGAGCGAGGTGCCGGCCCGCCCGGCAAACAGCAGGGCGGTAATGACTGGGCCGAGCTCACGCGTCAGCGAGAGTGCGACCAGCAAGCCAAGCGCCTCTTCAGAGCCATAGCGGTTCAGGGTGTAATACCCTTGTAATCCTAAAACAAAGCCGACGAATAAACCCGAGACAATAATAATGAGCAAGGAAAAATTGCCGATGAAGTGCACTTGTTGAGACACCAGGCGCGGGCGCTTGAATACGATGCTGCTGCGTTGCAACAGCATGAAAAAGAAACGCGTAAACAGACCAAGCCCAGTGAGACGCTCACGCGCCTGCTTGCCAAGACGGGCTAAAAAGTTGAGTTGACTCATGCCCGTGTACCCGTGCGGGCGAGCCAAGCTTCGAAGGCTGGGGTAACGGGATAGTCGAAAGCAACCGGACCATCGGCATGCCCATGCAAAAACTGTTGCACGTAAGGGTCAGCCGAGGCCCCGAGCGTGGCGGGTGTGCCGTGTGCTTTGAGTTCACCCTGGCCGACCAGATAAACGTGATCGGCAATGGCAAAGGATTCTGCAATATCATGAGTGATGACCACTGAGGCGCAGCCCAGCCGGTCAGACAGACTGCGAATCAGGCGCGCTGTGATGCCTAGCGAGATTGGGTCAAGACCAGCAAAGGGCTCGTCATACAACACCAGTTCGGGTTCAAGCACCACCGCGCGTGCCAGCGCGACCCGCCGCGCCATACCGCCAGAAATTTCAGACACCTTTAAATGTGCAGCCGCACGCAACCCCACGGCGTTGAGCTTTTCGAGCACGCGCTCGGTGAGCTGTGCGGCTGACAGGCTAAGGTGTTCACGCAGCGGAAAGGCGACGTTTTCGAAGACGTTCAGGTCGGTGAAGAGCGCACCCTGCTGAAACAAGACCCCCATGCGCTGTCGCAGCGATTGCAGCAGCGGGCGATCGACATTGGCCAGATTTTGCCCAAACAGGGTGATCGTGCCCTGGCGTGCGACGAGTTGGCCAGTGGCCGCGCGTAGCAAGGTGGTTTTGCCTGATCCCGAACCACCCATCATGGCCACGACTTGACCTGGCAAGACTTCGAGCGAGATCTCACGCAGCACGGTGAAGTCACCGTAGCCAAGCGAAACACCTTCAAGGCGTAGCACTGGTTGGTGTGAGTTCTGAGGGGGCGTAAGCATGTTGAACCAAAGGGATCAGAGCAAAACCCAGGCGCTAAATGTCATAGCGCTGCTGGGCAGTCAGGCTCAGGCCCTCAATTGTAACGCTCATGCAGAAAGTTGTAACACCCTCTGTACGGTCGGGCGGTGATTAAAGAGCTTACTGCGGTTGAATATTCGCTGACTGAATCACTTTGGCCCATTTGGCGGTCTCTGAGGCAATAAACCGAGCAAAGTCTTCAGGTGTACCGCCGCCAGCCTGACTGGCAGTGTCGGCGATCTGTTTGATCACCTCAGGATCGAGCAAGATTTCGTTGAGTACCGCATTGAGCTTGGAGACGATGGCCGCTGGAGTGCCACCCGGGGCGATGATGCCTTGCCAGTTGTATGACTCAAAGTCAGGGATGCCGAGTTCGACCATCGTCGGTACGTCGGGCAATAGGGCCAGACGTTTGGTCGAGGTCACGGCGAGCGGGCGTATTTTTTGGCCCTTGATGGCAGGAAGGGCCGCGTAGCCCATTTCAAACATCATGCCCAGGTGGCCTGCCATCAGGTCAGTTGAGGCAGGCGCACCGCCTTTGTATGGCACGTGCACAATATCAATGTTGGCGAGGTTGCGAAACATTTCACCAGAGAGGTGGTGAGCGCCGCCGATTCCTGACGAGCCAAAGGTAAGTTTGCCAGGTTCTTTTTTAGCTAAAGCAATCAGATCAGCTAAATTTTTAACGGGCAGGCTATTGGCCACACTCAGCACCAAGGGGCTGTTTTCAATCAGAATGACCGGAGCAAGGTCTTTTTGAGGGTTGTAGGGCAGCGTGGTCATCAAGGTTGGGTTCACGGCTAGTGGGGCCAAATTGCCCGAACCGATCGTGTAGCCATCAGGTGGCGCCTTGGCGATCACGGCCGTACCAATCACACCACCTGCACCACTTTTGTTTTCGACCACGACCGACTGGCCAAGCTTGTCGGTGAGCTTGCGGGCCAACAGCCGCATGCGCGTGTCAGCGAAGCCGCCCGCTGCATAGGTCACAACCAAGGTAATACTCTTGCTGGGCCAAGCCTGCGGGCCGGCCGAATTGGCTGGCGTTTGAGCCACAGCCGCTGATAGGCCAGAGATGGCCAAGAGGCTCACCGCAATCGAACAGAGGCGTTTAAGAGGGTGGGTCATTGGCAATCTCCGGCTGGTTTGGTTTGGCTTAGCGAGGTAAGTCGCTTGAACCCATTAAAAACTCATCAACAGAGCGTGCGCATTGGCGGCCTTCACGAATTGCCCACACAACCAACGACTGGCCGCGTCGCATGTCACCCGCTGCGAAGACTTTTGCGAGATTGGTGCGATAGTCGTCAGTGTTGGCGCGCACGTTGCCGCGCGCATCTTGATCAACGCCAAAGGCAGTTAAGACTGAGTGAATGGGCGCGACAAAGCCCATGGCCAGCAAAACGAGATCTGCTTGAATATCGAATTCAGAGCCTTTGACCTCTTGCATCTTCATCTGGCCTGAGGTTTCGTCCTTGACCCACTCGACGCGAGCCGCAACAAGCTTTTCGACTTTGCCACCTTTGCCTGCTAAAGATTTGCTAGTGATTGCCCAGTCGCGCTCGGCACCCTCTTCGTGCGACGACGAAGTGCGCAATTTTGCGGGCCAGTAGGGCCAGGTCATCGCTTTGTTTTCGCTTTCAGGGGGGCGAGGCATCAATTCAATTTGTGTGACCGACTTGGCGCCATGACGGTTACTGGTGCCGACACAATCCGAGCCAGTATCGCCACCACCAATCACGACAACATGCTTACCTTTGGCAAGCACTTGCGAACTGAGTTTGTCGCCGGCGACCACTTTGTTTTGTGGGCGCAAGAAATCCATGGCGTACATCACGCCTTCGAGTTCGCGACCGGCGATTGGTAAGTCACGCGGAGTTTCACAGCCACCCGTTAACACGACTGCGTCAAACTCTTTTTGTAAAGCCTCTGGCGTCTTAACGGTGAGGTCTTTACTGGGGACTTGTGCGGCCTCGCCAATGTAATGCGACGTTTTAAACGTGACACCTTCAGCTTGCATTTGAGTGATACGCTGATCAATCAAGACTTTCTCAAGTTTGAAGTCAGGGATACCATAGCGCAGCAAGCCGCCGATACGATCATTTTTTTCAAAGACGGTGACGGCATGACCGACACGTGCCAATTGTTGCGCGCACGCTAAACCGGCTGGGCCCGAACCAATCACCGCGACCGTTTTGCCGGTTTTTTTAGCGGGCGGCTGCGGCACGACCCAGCCTTCGGCCCATCCCTTGTCAATGATCGCGTGCTCAATGGATTTGATGCCGACCGCATCGTCATTGATATTGAGCGTGCAAGCTGACTCGCAGGGCGCGGGGCAGATCCGCCCCGTGAACTCAGGAAAATTGTTCGTCGAGTGCAAGACATCCAACGCACCACGCCAGTTTTGGCGATACACCAAGTCGTTCCAGTCGGGAATGATGTTGTTAACGGGGCAGCCGTTATTACAAAACGGTATACCGCAATCCATGCAGCGCGCTGCTTGTTTGCCCGCTTGCTCATCCGAGAGATGCAAGACGAATTCACGCCAGTGTTTGAGGCGACTTGTGGGCGCCTCGGATGCCTCTTGCAGACGGTCAAGCTCTAAAAAGCCAGTGATTTTTCCCATGATGATTCCTTATGCAGCTTTGGGTTGTGGATTGGCAGCGCGCCACATCTCGCCAAGCGCGCGCTTGTAATCCACAGGCATGATTTTGATGAATTTACCGCGCGCGCTTTCCCAGTGGCTGACTAAATCGCGTGCGCCAAAACTGCCGGTGTAACGGAAATGGTTTTCAACCAGTCGTTTGAGAATCGCTTCGTCGGTTTCGCGCGCACTGCCACGACCCAGGCTGTGCCAAATGTCGATACCTTGGGTTTTTTCTTGTTCAGCAGAGGACAACACAGGCTCGATCGCGACCATGCTCAGATTGCAGCGTTCAGCGAACGTGCGCTCAGGATCCCAGACATAGGCAACACCGCCCGACATACCGGCAGCGAAATTGCGCCCAGTGGCGCCAAGTACAACCACGGTGCCGCCGGTCATGTATTCGCAACCATGGTCACCCGTGCCTTCAACAACAGCCGCAGCACCCGAGTTACGCACGGCAAAGCGCTCGCCAGCAACGCCGTTGAAATAGGCCTCGCCACCGGTGGCGCCGTAAAGCACCGTGTTACCAATAATGATGTGATCGACGCCTAAACCGCGAAAATCGTTCGGCGAGCGCACGATGATTCGACCACCCGACAAGCCCTTACCAACGTAGTCGTTGCCTTCACCCACTAAATCGAGTGTGATGCCACGAGCCAAAAAGGCACCGAAGCTTTGGCCGGCCGTGCCGTTGCATTGAATATGAATCGTGTCATCGGGCAGGCCCTCATCGCCATAGCGTGTGGCGATTCGCCCCGACAACATCGCGCCAATCGTGCGATTGCGATTGCGTACCGGTACGATGAATGACACTTTTTCACCGCGTTCGATCGCGGGCTTGCTACGCTCGATCAGTTCGTGATCAAGCGCCGACTCAAGGCCGTGATCTTGGGTTTCGAGTTGACGACGTGGGCTGTCATTGGCGGGTTGGTAAAACACACGACTGAAATCTAGGCCGTGGGCCTTCCAGTGCTCGATACCTGAGCGGGTATCGAGCAGATCGACACGGCCGACCAACTCGTCGAACGTGCGGATGCCCAGCTGAGCCATGATTTCGCGAACTTCTTCAGCGACAAAGAAGAAGTAGTTCACAACGTTTTCTGGTTTGCCTTGAAATTTTTGACGCAAGACAGGATCTTGCGTGGCCACACCAACAGGGCAGGTGTTCAGATGGCATTTGCGCATCATGATGCAGCCTTCAACGACTAGAGGCGCGGTCGCAAAGCCGAACTCGTCAGCCCCAAGCAGCGCGCCAATGGCAACGTCGCGGCCTGTTTTCATTTGACCGTCGGCCTGCACACGAATACGGCTGCGCAGTTTGTTGAGCATCAGCGTTTGTTGTGTCTCGGCCAGGCCCAGCTCCCAGGGGGTGCCTGCGTGCTTAATGGATGAAACAGGAGACGCACCCGTGCCGCCGTCGTGACCAGAGATGGTGACGTGATCTGCCTTAGCTTTGGCGACGCCAGCGGCGACCGTACCGACACCGACCTCAGACACTAGCTTGACTGAAATTGAGGCGCGCGCGTTGACGTTTTTAAGGTCGTGAATCAGCTGTGCCAAATCTTCGATCGAGTAAATGTCGTGGTGCGGAGGTGGTGAAATCAAACCCACGCCAGGCACCGAGCAGCGCAACTTGGCAATGTACTCAGAGACTTTGTGGCCGGGCAATTGACCACCTTCGCCCGGCTTGGCGCCTTGCGCCATTTTGATCTGGATTTGATCTGCGCTCGAGAGGTATTCGGCACTGACGCCAAACCGCCCCGAGGCGACCTGCTTGATCTTCGAGCGCATTGAGTCGCCGGCCTGCAAGGGCACATCGGCGGCAATGCGATCGGCGCCAAGCTCAGAGGCAAGGGTGGCGCCCGCGAGGATGCCGCTGCTGCCGGTGCGTAATTCGTTGCGGTAGCGCAACTCGTCTTCGCCGCCTTCGCCGGTGTTTGATTTGCCGCCAATGCGATTCATGGCGACGGCGAGCACAGAATGTGCCTCGGTTGAAATCGAACCAAGCGACATTGCACCGGTTGCAAAGCGTTTGACGATCTCTTTGGCGGATTCAACTTCGTCGATGGCGATGGCGCGCGCCGGATCAACCTTGAATTCAAAGAGGCCGCGCAACGTCATGTGACGCTTGCTTTGATCGTTGATCAGCTGTGCGTATTCTTTGTAAGTGCGATAGTTGTTTGCGCGCGTGGCGTGTTGCAACTTAGCGATCGAATCAGGTGTCCACATGTGGTCTTCGCCGCGAACACGATAGGCGTACTCGCCACCCGCATCTAGGGCATTTGCCAGTACGGGGTCATTGCCAAACGCTGCGCGATGGGTGCGCAAGGCCTCTTCGGCAACTTCAAAAATACCAATGCCTTCAATGGTGCTGGCGGTGCCTGAAAAGTATTTGTTGACCAGTGCTGTGCGTAAGCCAACCGCCTCAAAAATTTGCGCGCCACAGTAAGACATGTAAGTCGAGATGCCCATTTTGGACATGACTTTATTTAGGCCTTTGCCGATTGCTTTGATGTAGTTTTTTTCTGCTTTGTCAGGCGTTGCTGACATGTCTTTTAAACTTTCGAGAGCAAGAAAAGGATGGATGGCTTCGGCTCCGTAGCCGCCTAGCAACGCAAAATGATGCACCTCGCGTGCCGAGCCTGTTTCAACGACTAAGCCAGTGTTGGTGCGTAGCCCTTCGCGAATCAGGTGCTGGTGAACCGCAGAGGTCGCGAGCAAGGCAGGAATTGCAACACGCTCGTGATCGACAGCGCGGTCGGTCAGGATCAGGACATTGAACCCGGTGTTCACGGCGTCAACGGCTCGAGCACAAAGCGCCGCGATGCGCGCTTCGATACCTTGGGCGCCCCACGACGCGGGGTAGGTGATATCTAATTCAAAGCTGCGAAACTTGTCGCCAGTGAGCTCGGCAATCGAACGCAACTGTGCCATTTCGGCCACGTCAAGAACGGGCTGCGTGACTTCAAGACGCAGCGGCGGGTTGACGTTGTTGATATCAAGCAGATTGGGCTTAGGTCCGATAAACGAGACCAGCGACATCACCATTTGTTCGCGAATTGGGTCGATCGGCGGGTTGGTCACCTGCGCAAATAACTGACGAAAGTAATTGTAAAAAGGCTTTGCCCGGCTCGACAAAATCGCTAGCGGTGCGTCGTTGCCCATCGAGCCAATCGATTCTTCGCCCGTTTCGGCCATGACTTCAAGAATGAATTTGTAATCTTCTTGCGTCCAGCCAAAGGCTTGTTGACGGTCTAGCAGAGTGTCGCTTGCCTGGTTGAGTGCGACGCTTTGCGGCGCAGGTAACGACTCAAGCTTCACGCGCAGGCGATCAATCCATTGCCGATAGGGGCGTGAGTTCGCGAGTTGTGATTTGATTTCAGCATCGTCAATGATTCGACCTTGTTCAAGGTCGATTAAAAACATCTTGCCTGGCTGCAGGCGCCACTTTTTGACGATGCGGTTTTCTGGGATTGGAAGCGTGCCGGCCTCAGACGCCATGATCACCATGTCGTCGTCTGTGATCAGGTAACGTGCTGGGCGCAAACCGTTGCGGTCAAGCGTTGCACCAATTTGGCGGCCATCAGTAAACGCGACCGCGGCAGGGCCGTCCCAGGGCTCCATCATTGCGGCGTGATACTCATAGAATGCACGGCGGCTCGCGTCCATATGAGTGTGTTGCTCCCAGGCTTCTGGGATCATCATCATCATGGCGTGGGCAAGCGAGTAGCCCGACATGACCAACAGTTCAAGGCAGTTGTCGAAGGTCGCTGTGTCGGATTGCCCTTCGTAGACAATCGGGTAAAGTTTTTGCAGATCTTCACCGAGCACGGCTGACTGCATCATGCCTTCGCGCGCGCGCAACCAATTGAAGTTGCCTTTGACAGTGTTGATCTCGCCGTTGTGCGCGATCATGCGATAGGGGTGTGCAAGCGGCCAAGCGGGGAAGGTGTTGGTAGAAAAACGTTGGTGCACCAACGCGACGGCCGAAACGGTTAAAGGATCGGCCAGATCGCGGTAGTAACGGCCCACTTGATCGGCCAGCAGCAAGCCTTTGTAAACGATTGTGCGTACCGAAGCCGAAGGCACAAAGTACTCTTGACCATGCACCAAGCCCATCGCCTGGATGGCGTGGCTGGCCGTTTTGCGGATGACATACAGTTTGCGCTCAAGTGCGTCAGGCACCATCACGTCGGCACCACGGCCAATGAACAGCTGGCGAATCACGGGCTCGCAGGCGCGCACGGTTGGCGACATCGGCATGTCGGCATCAACCGGCACATCGCGCCAGCCCAACACCACCTGTTTTTCAGCGCGTACAGCGCGCTCGAGCTCTTGTTCACAGGCTAGACGTGAGGCAATTTCTTTGGGCAAAAACACCATGGCTACGCCGTACTCGCCTGGGGCCGGTAGCACCACGCCTTGGCGGGCGAGCTCTTGGCGAAAGAATGCGTCGGGGATCTGAATCAAGATGCCCGCGCCATCACCCATGAGCTTATCGGCGCCTACTGCGCCGCGATGGTCAAGGTTTTCAAGGATTTTTAGGCCTTGCTGAACGATAGAGTGGCTTTTTAACCCCTTGATATGCGCAACAAAACCGACACCGCAGGCATCGTGTTCGTTGGCGGGCGAGTAAAGGCCTTGCGCTTTGGGCAGGCCAACCACAGGGTTCGCCGCAGTCGGTTTAACGGCTGCGGATTGAAATGTTAAGGGAAACGTTTGCATAAGGTGCTCCTGAACCACTACAGGCATGTTGCAGTGCGAGGCAGAGACAATACGCCTGAAAATGCGGCACTGCAAGAGGATTTAATCGGGGTGCGTCCCTAATTAAAGATCCTAATGAAAATAGATATGATTAATTGGGGACGCACCATTGATTTATGCGATGGTCCGTTTGGGCCTGCCGCGTCGGCCCGGTTGCACGCGGCGATTGGCGCAAAGCGCAAGTTCGGTCAAAAAAGGCTGGTCCCCTAAGCCCCACTGGCCCTTTAAGGCCAACTCGATTTGGTCGTCGATGGCGGCATCGTTACCCGCGTTCAGTTGATCGCGATAGGCCGCCTGTCGGGCAAAGGGGGTGTTGCCGCACAGCCAATAGTCGGCGTGCGGTTGCAGCCAGTTCGCCCGTGCGTCACTGCCCTCGGTGTGTGCGTGTGCAGACGACCATGCCCATTGCGTCGGCTCTTGAACCAAGCCTTCTCGCGTTGTGCTGCGCTCTAACCAAATGAGACAAGGCAAAATCCACTGTTCGGGTTGTGGGATCGTTGACCGATATCGGCCGCTAAACACGCCGCCGACCTTTAACTGTGCAGCCAAACGGCGCCCCAGATCTTGAATCAATCGAGAGACGCCGAGCGACTCGCTTGGGGTGGCAAGTGCGTACAGCCCCGTAGAAGCGAGGCACCAACCGTGTATAGAAACACGATGTTGGTGGGCGCTCTGCCCAAGCCAGTTGGTTAAACGTTCAAAGACCTGCCCCCCAGACACACTTAGCACTTGGGTGGTGGCGTGGGTGTACTGCGCGGTAATGAGTTGCGCCTGGGCCGGCGCAAACAAACGAGGGAGTCGAGCCATCGCTAAAGGAATTTCATTTCTAAAACCAAGCTTAGGGCTTGCGCAGGCGATAGAACAAATTTGGCGCGCTGACGATATACAAACTACCCGCTTCGTCGGTGGCCACGCCTTCAGGTCGGGGCATCGGGGTTGCGCCCTTATTTGGCGATAAGGACAACATGCCACGACCCTCGCCACTATCGCCGTCAAGCTGCACAATCATCTGAGACTCTTCACTTAACAGAAACACGCGCCCAGTGGTCGGGTCGACCTCGACAGAGGACAGATCAGTGGCAAAGGGCACCTCTTCAAGCCAGCGACTCACATTTTCAATACGCAGACCGCGTGAATCGGGAGCTTGTAGGTAATTTAGCCCGCTGACTCGGTACAGCGCCCGTGGACTGTGTTCTTTAGCGATATACAGACGGTCACGCTTGAGGTCGTAACCTAAGCCCTGAAAACCATAATTACTATCCTCGGACTCGCCAAATCTAAGGACAAGGGAGAAACTGCGAGTGGTGTCAATCGTTTGCGGGGTTGCCGGTATCTCGATCAGCGCAATCCGGTTGCGCGCACCATTGACTAAGGCCACACGATTACCCCCTACCCAGGCGACCCCATCAACGTCTGACATCCCTTTAATTGAGTAGGTTGCAAGCAATTGGCCATCGATCGACAGCGCATGGAGGGCAGTCGGTTTATTGGAAACGGCCAAAAGGCGCTTTTGCAGGGCGTCATAGGTGAGGCCCGAGAGGTTGCCCTCGACGCCTTCGATGACCTTGGCCCGGTCGGGCGTGGCATAGCCCGTTAAGGTGTTGCCACCGCCGCTGGCGACCTTTTTCTCAAACTGAGCCTGCTTGGCGGCCAAACCCGACACCCAACGATACGCCACCTGCTCGGCATGATAAAAACGCACGCCAATGTAGGTTGTCCAGCCCATGGCAATGACAACCAGACATGCTAGCAAAATCTTTGATAAAAACTTGACTAAATCGGACATACCCGAACCCAAAGTGAACCAGCAAGGCTATAACCCGCTAGTCGCCGACCGCAGTCCCTTGAGATTAACACCCCAAGAAGAAATGCGGAACTTTCTGATCATAAGACCGTCTTATTAGCACTCGGGCAACGAGAGTGCTAATATATCTGAATGTATCGTGCCCGTGTTTTGGAGCGATTCCTTCATGACAAATTCAGCTGCTTTGACTTTACAACCATCACAACTTGCTATGGCAATCTCGAATCCCGGCTCGCTGGGGACGATTGAGGCCTATATTACGACGGTCAACCGCTTACCGGTGCTGTCCGCTGAGCAAGAGCTCACGCTCGCGCGTCGCTTGCGCGAAAACGAGGATATTGATGCGGCGCGTGAACTGGTGCTGTCGCATTTGCGTTTGGTCGTGTCCGTGGCCCGGCAATACTTGGGCTATGGCTTGCCTCATGCTGATTTGATCCAAGAAGGCAACGTTGGGCTGATGAAGGCGGTTAAACGCTTTGACCCCGAGCGCGGCGTGCGCCTTGTGTCGTTTGCCGTGCACTGGATTAAAGCCGAAATTCACGAGTACGTCGTGCGCAACTGGCGTATGGTTAAAGTCGCCACCACCAAAGCCCAACGCAAGTTGTTTTTCAATTTGCGCAGCATGCGGCCTGATGGTCAAACACTTGACACTCACCAAGTAGAAGAGATCGCCGCCACACTTAAAGTGAGCCCCGAAGACGTTCGCGAAATGGAAGTTCGGATGTCCGGGCGCGAATTGTCGCTTGAAAATCAGGACGACGATGACGAATCGTACGCACCGATCGCTTACCTGTCAGACGAAGGTCGCTCAGACCCCACGCAAGTGCTTGAGCGTCACGCAGCTGATGTGAGGCAAGGCAGTGGCCTGACGCACGCACTCGAGATACTCGACGAGCGCTCACGACGCATCGTTGAGGCGCGTTGGCTGCAAGACGATGGTGGCGCCACGCTGCATGACTTGGCGGCCGAATTCGGTGTGTCTGCCGAACGTATTCGCCAGATCGAAGTCGCGGCCATGAAAAAAATGCGCTCGCATCTAAGCTAAAAATTGTGCATGGGCTCGGTTGTCTTCTGACTTGTCGCGCTTTTAGCGCTGGTTTGTTTGACGCCCCTGCCTGCTAGGTGACGTCTAAGTCGATGAAGCCACTGTGTGCGTCGCGCTCGGGTGGATCGTGCGCAGCTAAGTTGACACAGGAGTCGCACGCCTGAGAAGGTCTTCAGTCAAAACAATCGAGGCCTCAAGGGTGAAGGCACCTTGTGTGAGCATATTAAAAATAGTGGCAGGCGCCAATAACTGAATCTCCATCACTTCGCCATCACGGTTCTTAGGAATCACTTGCGACGGTAAGACGCACTCGCAAGTCAAGACGTCTTCAGACTGATAGCCTTCAGGGACCTGCCGTAACATGCGAGCAATCGTTCTGAGAGGTGTGCGCCCGGCAATATCTTGCGCTTCGAGGCCCGCCTCTTCGTCAGCTTCGCGCACCAAGCCGATTTGAACGTCTTCTTGGCTGGAAATCAGCCCGCCTACCAACGTGTCCCACATACCAGGGTCGGTTGCCTTGGTGAGCGCGCGTCTGGCAACCCAAAGGTGCCCGTCTTGTGACCAACCGCTGAGATGTACCGCTCGGGTGAGTAGGCCTAACGGACGAACCACGCCCCGTTCAATCGCGCCAAGAGGTCTGCTATCCGATGACGCGGCAGAGCCAAGGGGATGCTCGGGCCAGACATCGAGTAACTCGTTGCGCCAGCCCGGCGCGCAGCCGGCCTGCCTCAGGGTGGCCGCCACGATCGCCAAGAGCGCGTTCAACTCAGCCTCTGAGCCCATTAATCGACCGATATGCACAGAATCTTGCGAAATTTCGACGTGCTTGAGCCCGCCTAGTGCCTCAGCGGCTTTGGCAAAGAGCCAGCCGCAGCGCTGCCCTGAGATCAAGAGCGGAAGCGATTCGGTCTGAGGGAGTTGCTTGGCCCGACCCAGCAGGTCGTCAAGCAACCGCCGGAGTCTGTCAGCGTCTAAAGAAACTCTTGGTGAAAGCATAGGATCATCAGGGACTTGTTGTCAGATCGGATTGTAGAGCAGCGAGACCTTCTCAGCCACGCTATAATCCTCTCGGTTTATTTACGAATATCTTTTGTAAATGAGTCGCGTTGGATCGGGGCAGCACATTGCCACGGGCCCAACGATCCAATAATTTTGCGTCAGCGGTGCTCATCTCCATTCTGCCAAAGTGGTTATGATGTTGGTTCTGAAGCACAGCGTATTCGAGGTTCAGCATGAAGAAGGTCAGAGGGTTACTGGGCGCCTGTGCCATGTTTTTGTGTGGTGTTGTCAGCGCACAAGTTAAAGACATGCCGGGCGGGCCCCGCGTTAACCAGCTTAATTTACCCGAAGGGGTCACCCAAATCGCCAAGGATATCGCTTGGTTACACTGGTTTATGCTGATTGTCTGCATGGTGATCTTTATCGCTGTGTTTGGCGTCATGTTCTATTCGATCTGGGCACATCGCAAATCACGCGGCGCCAAAGCCGCGACCTTTCATGAGCACCTGGGCGTTGAAGTTGCCTGGACGGTCATCCCGTTCGTCATTGTGATCGCGATGGCCCTGCCGGCAACCCGTACAGTCGTTGCCATGAAAGATACAAGCGGCGCCGACATTACGGTCAAAGTCACCGGTTACCAATGGAAATGGGGTTACGAGTACATTGATGGCCCCGCCGCTGGCGTTAAGTTTCTTTCAAATTTAGCGACTCCACGCGCTCAAATCGAAGGTAAAGAGCCGCGCGGCCCGCTTTACCTGATGGAAGTCGACAATCCTCTGGTTGTCCCAGTCGGTAAAAAAATCCGCATCTCAGTGACTGGCGGTGATGTCATCCACTCTTGGATGGTGCCCGACTTAGCCGTCAAGCAAGACGCCATCCCCGGCTTCATCCGCAGCGTTTGGTTTCGTGCCGAGAAAGTCGGTGAGTTTCGCGGTCAATGTACCGAGCTTTGCGGTAAAGACCACGCCTTTATGCCTATCGTCGTAAAGGTCGTCTCTGAGCAAGATTACGCCACCTGGTCTGCCGAGCAGAAAAAACTACTCGCAGCCGCGGCGGATGATCCAAATAAAGAATGGTCGGGGGCCGACTTAATCGCTCGGGGCGAAAAAGTCTACGCAGCGAATTGTGTGGCATGCCACCAAGGTAGCGGCAAGGGCGTCGTCGGTGCTTTTCCTGCGCTTGATGGTAGCAAAATGGTGCTTGGCCCCAAGGCCGATCAAATCCAGATTTTGCTCAAGGGCAAGCAAGGCACGGCGATGGCCGCTTTTGGCGGTCAACTGAATGACGTTGAAATCGCTTCGGTGATTACCTTCACACGTGCCTCTTGGAGCAATGCCGGTAAAGGCCAAGACCCAGTCGTTTCACCGGCAGACATTAAAGCCGCACGTTAAGTTTCGACATATTCGTTTAGACAGGCTGATGACCGCGCCAGGTGTGTGGTTACAGCAAAAGCAGGATAGGAGTCAACTATGAGCAGCGTTACAGCAGATCACGTTTCCGGCCACGGCCACGACCACGCGCACGACGACCACGCCCACCACATGCCAACTGGTTGGCGTCGTTGGCTATTTGCGACAAACCATAAAGACATCGGTACGATGTACCTGATCTTTTCTTTTGCAATGTTGCTTGAAGGGGGCACGCTCGCCCTGTTATTACGCACAGAGCTGTTTCAGCCAGGCTTGCAGTTCTTTCGCCCTGAGCTGTTCAATCAGTTCACGACGATGCATGGTTTGATCATGGTGTTTGGCGCGATCATGCCGGCCTTCGTTGGCTTTGCCAACTGGATGGTGCCGTTGCAAATTGGCGCGGCTGACATGGCGTTTGCCCGCATGAACAACTTTAGTTTTTGGTTGTTGCCCGTTGCCGGCGTGTTGCTCACCACTTCGTTCTTTGTGCCAGGTGGTGCAACGGCAGCCGGCTGGACGCTCTACGCACCCTTGACCCTGCAAATGGGCCCAGGGATGGATATGGCGATTTTCGCGATGCACTTGATGGGTGCGTCATCGATTATGGGTTCGATCAATATTGTGGTCACCATATTGAACATGCGCGCGCCCGGCATGACCTTGATGAAAATGCCTTTGTTCTGCTGGACATGGTTAATCACCGCCTACTTGTTGATTGCAGTGATGCCAGTGTTGGCCGCAGCTATCACCATGGTACTGACCGATCGTCATTTTGGCACTGGCTTCTTTAACGCTGCTGCCGGTGGTGACCCAGTTCTATATCAGCATATTTTCTGGTTCTTCGGTCACCCCGAGGTTTACATCATGATTTTGCCGGCCTTCGGCATCGTGTCAGCAATTATCCCAGCCTTTGCGCGTAAGCCGCTGTTTGGTTATGCCTCGATGGTCTACGCGACGGCTTCGATTGCAATCTTGTCGTTTATCGTCTGGGCGCATCATATGTTTGCGACAGGGATGCCCGTCACGGGTCAGTTGTACTTCATGTACGCGACGATGTTGATTTCGATCCCAACCGGCGTCAAGGTATTCAACTGGGTTGCTACGATGTGGAAAGGTTCGATGACCTTTGAAACGCCCATGTTGTTTGCGGTTGGTTTTATTTTTGTGTTTACGATTGGCGGCTTTACTGGTTTGATCCTGTCGATGGCGCCGATTGATATTCAAGTTCATGACACGTATTACGTCGTTGCCCACTTTCACTACGTGTTGGTAGCGGGTTCGCTGTTTGGGTTGTTTGCAGGTACCTACTACTGGTTACCTAAGTGGTGCGGTTACATGTACGACGAAAAGTTGGGCAAGATCCACTTTTGGTCGAGCATGATTTCTTTCAACATCACGTTCTTTCCAATGCACTTTATGGGTCTGGCTGGCATGCCGCGCCGTTATGCTGACTACGCAGCGCAGTTCACAGACTTTCATCAGGTCGCAACCATCGGTGCGTTTTGGTTTGGTCTTTCGCAGATCTTGTTCTTGTATATCATCCTGAAAGCCTACGCAGGCAAAGGCACACCAGCCGCTGCCAAGCCTTGGGATGGTGCCGAAGGTCTAGAGTGGACGGTGCCTTCACCAGCCCCGTTCCATACCTTCGAAACACCGCCCGAAGTGAAGTAGGCGCAAAATGTCAACAGCAGAACAGCGCCGTAAAAACCGGCGCACAGGTTTGTTTTTTGCCGTCATCGTGTTGGGCTTGTTTGCCTACACGGTTGGACGTCAAGTGTATGTACATTACTTTTCTTGATGATTGAGTTGAACGCATGAGCGATGACTTAAAAGAACTTGCTCAGCGTAAATTGAGTTTTTTTCAAACACTGAAAGCCGTTCTTTGGGCGTTGTTTGGCGTAAGAAAGGGCTCTGGTTATCAAGAAGATATTTCGAAGCTCAATCCTGTGCATTTGATCGTTGCTGGGGTTGTACTGACAGTTATTTTTGTGGTGAGTTTGGTTAAGATTGCTGGTTGGGCAATTACTTTTCTTACTTAAAGTTAATATTCACATCGTGTAAGTTTGGAGAACAGAATGAGTGCATCCCACTCGACGCATGGCAACGTAGCCCCGTATTACTACGTACCGGCTGATTCGGCGCATCCAGTTCGCGCAAGTGTCGCGCTCTTGGTCGTCATGCTTGGCGCGTCGGCTTGGATTAACGGCGTCGACGCCGGTAAATGGGCGGTGCTTGCAGGTTTGCTTGGACTGTTTGTCGTCTTGTATTACTGGTTTGGTGATGCGATTCAAGAATCTGAAGCAGGGTTGAACAGCAAGC
The DNA here is from genome assembly GCA_947378965.1 of Alcaligenaceae bacterium. GTDB lineage: Bacteria > Pseudomonadota > Gammaproteobacteria > Burkholderiales > Burkholderiaceae_B > Zwartia. Next base: position 28,991 of record CANCMG010000014.1, read on the forward strand.
GCATCGACATGTCGTACCGCTGGAGCATGAGCTGGTTCATCTTTTCAGAAGTCATGTTTTTTAGCGCATTTTTTGGTGCGCTTTGGTACACGCGTACGATTACCTTGCCTTGGTTGGGTGATTTAGATCATAAGCTGCTGTTGTGGCCTGACTTCAACGCTGTGTGGCCAAACTTAGGTCCAGCCGGTGTGGTTGAGGCGTTTCAAACGATGGGGCCGTTCTGGTTGCCAACGATCAATACGGCTCTCTTGTTAACCTCTGGCGTGACCCTCACAATCTCGCATCATGCCCTAATTGCCGATCATCGGGGTAAAGCGAAGTTTTGGCTGTTCGCTACCATTGTCTTGGGCTTTATTTTCGTGGCCTGTCAGGGCTTTGAGTACTACCACGCATACACCGACTTGAATTTGAAATTCAACTCTGGCGCGTATGGCTCGTTGTTTTATATGCTGACGGGCTTTCATGGCTTCCATGTGCTGTTGGGCGCAACGATGCTTGCCGTGATTTTGATCCGTATGATGAAAGGCCATTTCAGGTCAGATCATCATTTTGGTTTTGAAGGTGCGGCGTGGTATTGGCACTTTGTTGACGTTGTCTGGTTGGGTTTATATCTGTTTGTGTATTGGTTTTAATTCAAACAGGTGCGGTGCTGTTGAAATAAAAAAGCCGGCAAACGCCGGCTTTTTTCTTGAGTGCGCGTGGGCTAGCGTTGAAACCCTGTCGTTTCGACCCATCCCATCCAGTGCGAAAACAACAGAAACAGAAATAATGCAACGGACAAACCAATTCGAAGGGTCAAGGCGTTAACCGTTTTACTCGAACCGCCTTTGTCTCGCATCAGGTAAAACAGGGCTGAGGCCAGACTGCCCAAAATACCGATAAAGGCCAGTATCACCACGATTCGCATGACGTCCTCCATCCAAAACAGGAATTATCGCAGACATGTCGCCACCGTTATCCAATAAGCGAATCGTGCTTGCGCTGGTGCTGCTAGCCATCGTGGGCGGAGCGTGTGTCACACTCGGGTTTTGGCAGCTCGAGCGGGCCAAGCAAAGGCAAGCCATCGCAGCCGACATCGAGTCGGGGCGTCACGCGACACCGATTAACCTAAACGCTTCAGTTGCGCAGCAGAGCGGGTTTAAAAATTGGACGCCTGCGCGGGCGCAAGGTCGTTGGCGTGGCGAATTTAGTGTGTTGCTCGACAATCGAAATCTAGCAGCGCGACCCGGCCTGTGGTTGGCCACGCCGCTAGAGCTAGACGATGGTCGCGCTGTACTGGTGCTGAGAGGGTGGTTGGCAAGGCCAATCGGCGATCAACGGGCACCTGTCGTTGACACGCCAGGGCAACGGCAAGACATACAGGGCGAACTCACCCAGCATGTGCCCCGCTTGTTTGAACTGTGGACCTCAGGCACTGTCACGAGTTCTGCGCTACGCTTTGGCACCCAAACCCGCAGCAATGAGGCCGCTAAACGTATCGATACTGGGCAATTGCCCAGGCTGCAGAACTTATCCTTAGAACAGTTGTCTCAACAAACCGGCTTAAATTTAATACCCGTGGTGTTGTTACAGACAGGCGCATCAAATGATGGTTTGATACGCACATGGCCCGAACCCTCTGTGGACGCTGACAAAAACGTTGGTTATGCCATGCAGTGGTTTGGATTTGCCACGATTTGTTTGATCGCGTTGATGGTTTTAGTTTGGCGCCAAAGACGTAATCGTTAGCCCTAATATTTTTGATGGAACAGCATGACGCAGCCCGATACGCCTCGCCCAAGGTCACGCACCCCGCTGGTGTTGATCGTTTTACTCAGCCTTTCGCCCGTACTCGCCGCCGTGCTAGCCTATTTCAATCCACAATATCGCCCCGACGGTAGCGTGGCTTACGGCACGTTGATTGAGCCACAGCGACCGATCCCCACGCCCGAAGCCCTACAGGCTACGACTCTTGACGGTAAGCCCTTTGATGTCGCGTCGCTAAAGGGTAAATGGTTACTCGTGACGGCGGATGGTGGCGATTGCCAAGATGCCTGCGCCCGTAAGCTGTTTATTTTGCGTAACTCGCATGCGAGCCAAGGCAAAAACGTTGAACGTTTGGCAAGAGTTTGGTTTATCACCGATGACGCACCTGTGCCCGAACGGGTACTTGAAGCTTATAAGGGCACAATTATTTTGCGCGTAAAACCCGAGCAACTTCAGGCGTATTTATTAAAAGACGCCACCACACCAGGCGCTCCTGCCGCTCCAGCCGTCGCTGCGCCCGCGCAAACTGCCGCAACGGCGCTGGCCGAGCCGATGTGGATCATTGACCCCCATGCCAACTTGATCTTGCAATACCCCGCAAACGCTGAGCCTGAAAAAGTGCGTAAAGATATCAGCAAGCTTGTCTATCACTCAAGGATCGGCTGATGTTGCAGGCAACCGAGGCCGACGCGTTCGTGACGACGCGGCGACGCTATCAACGAATACTGTTTTTAACTTGGTTTCTGACCCTCGATCTCATTATGTTTGGCGCCTTTGTGCGACTCACTGACTCGGGTTTGGGTTGCCCCGACTGGCCAGGTTGTTATGGCAGCGTGACTCCGATTGGTGCGTTGCAATCGATTCGTGAGGCTGCGCAGGTCATGCCTGAGGGTCCTGTAACCTTACCCAAGGCATGGATTGAGATGATCCATCGCTACGTGGGCGGATTACTTGGCTTGCTGATCATCGCAATTTGTTGGATGGCCTGGCGTTATCGGGCCAAACTGGGCGACTCACCCTTGCTGGCCTTTATTACCCTGGCGGCGGTATGTATACAGGGTGCCTTTGGGGCGTGGACCGTCACGCATCAATTAATGCCGCTCGTGGTGACGGTCCACTTGCTAGGGGGTATGACCTTACTGGCACTCATGACTTGGCTTGCGGCGCGCGAACGTTTGCATCAACCCGTGTCTTCATGGACACAGCGTTACCTTGGCTGGGCGTACTTCGGACTACTTTTGTTATTTGTACAAATCGCCCTCGGGGGATGGGTGAGTACCAACTACGCAGCCTTAGCTTGCATGGACTTTCCAACCTGTGATGGTAGTTGGTGGCCGCCAATGGACGCTGCCAACGGGTTTGCTCTGGTGCGTGGCTTGGGTGAGATGCCCAACGGTGAGATGATCTCGCAGACGGCGCTCACGGCCATTCATTGGGTACATCGCAATGTCGCGTGGCTTGTCTTTGCCTTTTGGGGTTGGTTGGGTTGGCGATTGCGAGCCGATGCGGCCCTGCGCAACCCCGCCACGCTTGTGCTCGGCTTGTTATGTGCGCAGTTGCTGACAGGCCTCACCACGATCTTCTTTCAGTGGCCCTTAGTGATTGCTGTCTTGCATAACGGTGGCGCCGCAGGCTTGGTGTTGGGTGTGGTCACGTTACTGACACGACTGGTGAAAGCGCAACCTCAGCGCTTGTCGGTACAATCGGGCACACTCTCTCATTAAAACTCCGACCATGACCAGCACGACCGCCGCTTCGCCAGGCCTCCTGCGCCAATACCTTGTCCTGACCAAGCCGCGTGTCACGCAATTGGCGGTATTTTGCGCGGTAATCGGAATGTTCTTGGCCACACCCGAACTACCCGACGCGAAGCGTGTGTTAGCAGCAACGCTTGGAATTTGGTTGCTCGCAGCGGCCGCCTTTGCCATGAATTGTTTGATCGAGCAACAAGTCGACGCGCGCATGCTTCGTACCGCGCGTCGCGCCACCGCGACCGGTTCGATTTCAACCGCTCAGGTCTTGGCGTTGTCTGGGTTGTTAGGCGGTGCCGGGATGGTGGTGCTGTATCGGTGGGTGAATCCCTTAACAATGTGGCTGACCTTTGCTACGTTTGTAGGGTACGCGGTGATTTATACGATTATCCTTAAGCCACGAACACCTCAAAATATTGTGATTGGCGGCTTGTCGGGTGCGATGCCTCCCGCGTTAGGTTGGGCCGCTATTGCCGATTCAGTGCCTGCTGAAGCTTGGTTGCTGGTTCTGATTATTTTTATCTGGACCCCGCCACATTTTTGGGCCTTGGCGCTTTATCGTACGAACGATTATGCGAACTCTGGTTTGCCGATGTTACCGATTACGCATGGTCAGCAGTTTACCCGCCTGCATATCTTGCTCTATAGCATTGCATTGTTGGCCACAACGCTGTTGCCTTACGTTGTTGGTATGAGTGGTTGGCTCTATTTGATTGCGGCGCTGGTGTTGGGTGTGATGTTTGTGTACTACGCCTACAAGCTTTTTCGTGCCTATAGCGATGAGCTTTCGCGCAAACTTTTTCGGTTTTCAATTTTGTATTTATCATTGTTGTTTGCGGCACTGCTCGCAGACCATTGGCTGATTATGGTGCCACGGTGAGCCGTCATCCAGCGATGCGTTTGTTTATTGCAGCCTTGGCTAGTGTGATGGTGCTGTTGGCGGGTTGTAAAGATGCTACGCCTCAATTCAAGGGCAGCGACATTACGGGCACTCATTTGGGCAAAGATCTTGCTTTAACCGGTACGGATGGCAAGTCCTATACGCTTGAGACCTTAAAAGGCAAGGTGAGCCTTGTGTTGTTTGGCTTTACCCAATGCCCAGATGTTTGCCCCAGTTCGTTGGCTGAGCTGGCGCAAGTGATGAAGTTGCTCGGTAAAGAGGCCAAGCGTGTTCAGGTGGTACTCATCACCGTTGATCCAGAGCGAGATACTCAAGAGGTTTTGCGTGCGTATGTCTCGGGCTTTAACCCAGATTTTTTAGGTCTGACTGGTACGCCTGAGCAGATTAAGAAAACTGCTGCGTCTTTTAAGGTGTATTACGCGAAAACAGCCGGCGCACAGGGTAATTATTCGATGGATCACAGCGCGTCTTTTTATCTAATGGATGCGCAGGGCGAATCGCGTGTGCTGTTGAATAACAGCGTTGGTGCGGCTGCGATCGCGCACGACATTCAACATTTGTTGCGCTAGTCTGCGCGGTTAGCCCCGGGCACTCAACGAATCTTGCCAGCCCGCGATGGCAGCCTGAGCGCGTTCAGACAATTCGGCGACCTCGATTTGTTTGCGCCGCTCGATGATCATCAATGCGTAGGGCGTGGCCAAGCTCGAGGCTTCGGGGCACAGCCGCAGCTCTTCTCCGACAGAGGGGCTGCGCTGGCGCCAGAAATTGATGGCGGATTCGAGTTCGGTCAGGGTCAATAATGTTGGCATAACGATATTGTCACAGAATATGGGGGCGCGAAACGGCGCTAAGCCATTTTTTTGGGATCTTTTCGAGCTGTCAGAACCCTAGCAGATGCGAGTAATATCTAGGTATAACTCCCTACAAAAAGGCTCATTATGAGTGCAAGCCCTTCTAATCCTTTTGTGCTGCCCGGGTTTGGTCAAAGTGGTGACGCCGCAACAAACCCTTTGCTGGCAAGTCTTGAGATGATGCGCCAGGCGTTTGCCGGGTTGAGCGGCCCTGCCGGGATGTCGGGTGGGCTTGGTTTAAGCCCGCCAATGAACCCAGAAGAGCTTGAGCGTAAGATTGCCGAGCTTAAATCGGTTGAAAACTGGCTTAAGTTAAACCTTTCGATGCTGAGCAGTACGATCCAAGGGATGGAGGTGCAATTGGCCACCATCGCGACGCTTAAGTCGTTTATGGCGGCTAGCTCTGCGGGCTCGGTGAACGCTCAGGCACCCAATGGGCAAGCCGCACCACCGAGTTGGTTCAGCGGGTGGCCCACAGCGCCCGCCCAACCTCAGTCCAGTCCCCAAATGCCAGCCCAGCCTCAAGCCCAAGCTTCAGCCGATGATGCAGCCGATGATGCAGCCGATGATTCAGCCGATCGCGCTGCGCAGGCCGGCGGCACGGCGCAGGTAACTCAGGGCGAGGCAACAGCGGCCGCTGCGGCTCCTGCAGCACAGGCCTGGTGGGACATGTTGCAGCAGCAATTTGGTCAGGTCGCGGCTGCGACTGCCGCCAGCATGACATTAAAACCTACGCCAGCAGTGGGTAAGGCGCCAGCGAAACAGGCCAGCGCAGCGACAAAAACCGCAACAAAAACCGCAACAAAAACTGCAAGAAAAACCACCACTGCGGCCTCAACAAAAACCAGCACTAAAAAAACGCCTTAAATAACAAATAAAAAACAACGCTTCACAACAACAACAACAACAACAACAACAACAACAACAACAACAACACTACTACGCAAATTATGTTGAATATCGTCATTTTGGCCGCGGGCCAGGGCAAACGGATGCAGTCCAATCGCCCCAAAGTGTTGCATACCATTGCAGGTCGTTCAATGCTAGCGCATGTCGTAGACGGCGCACGTGCCCTTGCCGCTGACAATATTGTGGTGGTCGTCGGCCATGGTGCCGAGCACGTACAACAGGCGTTTTCTACACAGCCTGACTTGCAGTTTGCAACGCAGCAGCCACAACTCGGCACGGGTCATGCAGTGCTGCAAGCGGTGAGTCAGCTCAAAGAAGATGGCCGTGATGATGTCACCATCGTTTTGTATGGCGATGTGCCACTGGTGCAAACTGCAAGCTTGCAGGCCTTGCTAAGTGCGCGAGGACAGGGTTTGGCGGTGTTGACTGAGCTATTGCCCGACCCAACAGGGTATGGCCGTATCGTGCGCGATGCTCAAGGTCGGGTTTGCGCAATCGTTGAACACAAAGATGCCACCCCTGAGCAGCGTGCGATCACAGAAGTTAACACAGGGATCTTAGCTGCACCTACCGCACAGCTTAAAACTTGGCTGGCAAAACTCACCAACAACAACGCGCAGGGCGAGTACTACTTGACAGATATCATTGGTATGGCGGTGTCTGAGGGCCTGGCTGTGAGTGTGGCTCACCCCACTGCTTCGTATGAAACCTTAGGTGTGAATAGCCGCGCGCAGCAGGCGCAGCTCGAGCGCTTATGGCAACTCGAGCTTGCGCGGCGGCAACTTGAAGCCGGCGTGACGCTCGCTGATCCAGCGCGCTTTGATGTGCGGGGCAACTTAACTTGCGGTCAAGATGTCTTTATTGATCTTGGTTGTGTCTTTGAAGGCACGGTTCAATTGGGTGCGGGCGTTTATGTAGGTGCGCATTGCGTGCTGCGCGATGTCACCATTGGGGCGGGCACGCGAATTGAACCCTTTAGTCATCTTGATCAGGCCGTTGTTGGCGCCGACGCAAAGATCGGGCCCTATGCCAGATTACGCCCGGGCGCGGCACTCGCTGATCGCACACATGTCGGTAATTTTGTTGAAATTAAAAATGCTCGCTTAGGCGTTGATAGTAAAGCCAATCATTTAGCTTACATTGGCGACGCCGATATTGGCGAGCGCGTCAACATCGGTGCCGGCACAATTACGTGTAATTACGACGGTGTCAATAAGCATCGTACTGTCATCGAAGACGACGCGTTTATTGGATCAGATACGCAACTCGTTGCTCCAGTGCGAGTCGGGCGCGGTGCAACGCTTGGCGCGGGTACGACACTCACGCGTGATGCGCCAGCTGATCAACTCACTGTGTCGCGCGCTAAACAACTCACCATCGAGGGCTGGAAACGGCCAATTAAAAAAGTTTAAACATGTCTGATGCACAAACCGCGCGAGCGCCCGACGCGATAGAAGGTCTGCCCACTGGACGTCGACGTAAGGCCGCCTTTGCACTCGGAGTGGGGTTGATGTTGTCGGTGCTCGACGCCTCGATGTCGAACGTCGCTTTGCCCTCTATTGCAAAAGATCTGAATGAGTCGGCTGCCTCGGTCGTGTGGATTGTCAACGCCTATGGCTTGACCGTTGCCATGATGCTGTTGCCGATGGCCGCGATTGGTGAGCGCATTGGTTTTAAGGTGTTGTTTCGTTTTGGTCTGCTGCTGTTTACTTGCGCCTCCATTGCGAGTGCCTTGGCGCCGACACTACCGTTGCTACTGGTTTGTCGCGTCGTGCAGGGGCTTGGTGGTGCGGCCATCATGTGTTTGTTTGCCGCCTTGGTCCGGCATATTTATCCGCCTCATCTGATCGGGCGCGGGATCGGCTGGAACTCTATGACTGTCGCGGTATCGTCGGTGATGGGTCCGTCACTAGGCGCCTTTATTTTGTCGCTTGCGAGTTGGCACTGGATCTTTGCCTTCAACATTCCAATGGGGCTGTTGGCGTTGTTAGGGGTCAAATATTTACCAGAGGTTGCGCCGATCAAATCCCGATTTGACTGGGTCTCCGCTTTATTGAGCATGACGATGATTGGTTTGCTCATCATTGGAATCGATTACTTGGCCACGTATACATGGCAGGCTTTGATTTTGATTTTGTTGTCGGTTTGCGTGGGCATTTTGTTGATTCGTCGCTCAAGTGCGCAGACGGCCCCATTGTTTCCGGTCGACTTGTTTCGCATTCCCGCGATGCGTTTTGCGCTTGCCGCCTCGGCCAGCACCTTCTCGGCGCAGATGGCGACCTTTGTCTCATTACCTTTTTATTTACTGACCACGTTGCAGCGGCCACAAATGACCGTTGGTGTGTTGTTAGCGGGTTGGCCTGTGGGGGCCGCAATGATTGCTTCAATTGCCGGCCCCTTGTCTGACCGATTTCCGGTTGCGATCTTAAGTGGAATCGGTGCGGCTGCGATGGCGCTGGGTTTAACCCTGATTGCCTTGATGCCAGCAAGCGTGGATAACACGTGGCTGTTTATGGCGATGATGTTGGCAGGGGTAGGTTTTGGGTTTTTTCAAACACCTAATAATCGCGTATTGATTGGCGCAGCACCACGCAACCGTGCGGGCGCTTTAGGCGGCTTGCAGTCTACAACGCGGGTGTTTAGTCAGACCTTTGGCGGTGCGGTCGTGGCGATGGTGTTTAGTATGGGTTTTTCAATGGGGCCCTTGCTGGGCCTGTGGGTCGCGATTTGTTTTGCCTTGGTCGCGGTAAGCGTGAACGTGATTCGGTATCGGCAAGCACCGCAGTCGGGTCAGAATGGCTGAGCCTGCTCTGCGCATTTTGCAGATCAATACCGAGCGCGGTTGGCGCGGCGGCGAACGCCAGACTTTATTAACCGCGGTAGGTTTGCGCGCCCGTGGCCACGATGTTGAATTGTTACTACGCAAAGGCAGCGCACTAGCCGAGCGCGCACGAGCGCTTGGTTTGGTGGTGCACACCGCCGGTGGTGGCTTTAGCTTTGGCTGTTGGTTGGCCTTACATGGTACACGCTACGATGTGCTGCATGCGCAAACCGCCAAGGTGGTGGCCTGGGCGGTTGCGGTCGCTCTTGCGCATCGGCGCCCAGTGGTGTTTTCCCGTCGTACAAGTTTTCCGGTCGGTGCGAGCGCTGGGCTTACACGCCTGAAGTGGCGCAGGCTTGATCAAATGGTAGCGATTAGCGAAGCGGCGGCTCATGCTCCTCGCGCACTTAGTGTTTCAACGCAAGTGATTCCAAGCGCGGTTTTGCCCATAACTGTCGATGCTGCTCGCACCCAACATTTTTTGAAGCACCACGCACTTGAGGGCCGACGCTTGGTGGGTACCGCCGCAGCGTTGTCGGATGAGAAAGATCCAGTGACCTTAATTCATGCGGCCGCAAAAGTGTGCGCACAGTTTGAAGACGTGGTGTTTGTGCATTGGGGCGCAACAGGTGCAGCGTCGCACGCCGCTCAGCAGGCGATTGCTCAGCTGGGCTTACAAGACCGCTATCTGCTGTTGGGTTTTGAGCCGGATGTCGAGCAACTCTTTGCTGCGCTTTCAGTCTTTGTGATGGCCTCGCGGCATGAAGCGTTGGGTAGTAGCGTGCTTGATGCCATGTTGCAAAATGTACCGGTTGTATCGACTGATGCCGGCGGCTTAAAAGAAACCGTGTGTGCAGGGCGCGGGTTGGTCTGCGCGCCGGGTGACTCGGCGACGATGGCCGCGCATATCGCTTGGATGTTGGCGCAACCAGAGCAGGCGCAAGCCATGGCTAAAGTCGCTTACACCGCAGTGCGCGCCGAGTACGCGGTCGATAACATGGTCGAACGGTATCTTGAGGTATACCGCGAGGTGCTCGGCAGGCGGGGCCCCGCTATTGAACGCGAGACCTTGTCATGAAGTTGCGAAAGCCTGTGAGTTTGCGCGGTGGATATTTGACGGCGTTTGGCGCCGTGTGCTGGCGGTTTGACTGTGGCGCAATCCTTACCCTAGATTGATGCCGGTATTGAATTTGCTGCGATGAATTGAAAAAAATGTTCGTACGTTACGCACATTCATTTGCGCGGTCAGGGCGCGATGCACCAACGCGTGATAGGCCGGCATATCAGTCACTTGTGTGATCAAAATAAAATCTGGTCCAGAAGATACCCGATAGCATTGCAGGACTGCGCTTTCAAGTGCGATCGCGCGCTCAAATTGCGTGAAGCTTTCGGCCGCTTGCACATCTAATGTGACTTCAAGAATGGCAGTGAGGGTATTGCCAACTTTGGCCGGATCAACGATCGCTACTTGTTTTTGAATGATGCCCGAATCAGAGAGCCGACGCACGCGTCGCATGCAAGTGGGGGGTGAGGCATGTACGAGCTCGGCGAGCTCTTGGTTCGTGACGCTTGCATCTTGCTGTAGTTGCTCAAGGATGCGCCGATCAAGTTCGTCGAGTGTGTCAGCAATCATTGGAAAAATTGGAAAAGAAAGAAAGTAAAAAAGAATAGATTGGAAAAGAATGAAAGAAACTAAAAATTGACAGATATGAAATTATATTTCATTAATAATTGATATTGCCCAATAATTTCAAATTAATTAATTAATAGACATAAAATTTCATAATAAATTTGGCACAATGCCAGCACGATAAGGGGATCTTTATGTGTGGCATTGTGGGTGCAGTCGCTTCAAGAGACATTACGCCAATTTTGCTCGAAGGGCTAAGCCGTCTTGAGTATCGTGGTTATGACTCGTGCGGTGTTGCGGTGTTTGACAATGGCGCGTTGCGTCGCGCTCGCAGCACTGAACGGGTGGCTGAGCTGGCAGAAACGATTGCCCGCGAACACATCACGGGCTTCACGGGCATTGCGCATACACGTTGGGCCACACACGGCGCCCCTGTCACGCGCAACGCCCACCCACATTTTTCTGGCCTAGGCCAAGAGACCCCGAGCATTGCCCTGGTGCATAACGGCATCATTGAAAATCACGAAGAGTTGCGCGCTGAATTACAAGCGGTGGGATATCTGTTTGAAAGCCAAACCGATACCGAAGTGATCGCGCATCTGGTGCATCATCTGTATCACGGCGACCTGCTCGAGGCTGTGCAACAGGCCGTGAAGCGGTTGAAAGGCGCCTACGCGATTGCTGTGTTTTGTCGTGACGAACCACACCGTATTGTGGCGGCACGCTACGGGTCGCCACTTGTAATCGGGCGCGGACAAAACGAAAACTTTTTGGCCTCTGATGCCTTGGCGTTGGCGGGTACGACCGATCAAATTGTGTATCTTGAAGATGGTGATGTTGCCGACCTGCAGCTTGGCAATGTCTGGATCATGGACGCAACAGGTAAGCAGGTCAATCGCAAGATCAATACGGTGCAGGTGCATACCGGCGCGGCAGAGCTTGGCCCGTATCGCCATTACATGCAAAAAGAAATTTTTGAGCAACCGCGCGCGGTCGCGGATACGCTTGAAGATGTCGAGTCGATCACTCCTGAACTGTTTGGCGACAAGGCGTACAAGATTTTTAAACAAATTGATCGCGTATTGATTTTGGCGTGCGGGACCAGCTATTACGCGGGGCTCACTGCGCGATACTGGATCGAGTCGGTTGCCAAGATCCCTGTGTCGGTTGAGATTGCAAGCGAATATCGATACCGCGACAGCGTACCCGACGCAAACACTCTGGTGGTGACGATTTCGCAGTCTGGCGAAACGGCCGATACGCTTGCCGCGTTAAAGCATGCGCGTTCGCTTGGCATGCAGCACACACTGACGATTTGCAATGTGTCAACGAGTGCGATGGTGCGCGAGTGCGAGCTTGCCTACATTACGCGCGCTGGCGTTGAAATCGGGGTGGCATCCACCAAAGCCTTTACCACTCAACTCACGGCGTTGTTCATGCTGACTCTGGCCTTGGCTCAGGTACATGATCAGTTAACCGAACAACAAGAGGCCGCGCACGTGAAGGCGTTGCGCCATCTGCCAGCGGCGATTAGCGCCGTGCTTGCGCTTGAGCCACAGATTATGGCGTGGGCCGATCGCTTTGCGACCAAAGAAAACGCGCTGTTTTTAGGCCGAGGTATGCATTACCCCATCGCGCTCGAAGGCGCACTCAAGCTCAAAGAAATTAGCTACATCCACGCTGAAGCCTACCCTGCAGGCGAACTCAAGCATGGCCCCTTAGCGCTGGTGACCGAGCAAATGCCTGTGGTGACGATTGCGCCCAATGACGCATTGTTAGAAAAACTCAAGTCAAATATACAAGAGGTGCGTGCGCGAGGCGGCGAGCTATATGTGTTTGCCGATATGGATACACGGATTGTGAGCGCTGAGGGCGTGCACGTGATTCGGATGCCAGAGCACTACGGTCTGCTGTCACCGATTTTGCATACAGTGCCGTTGCAGTTATTGGCTTACCACACGGCGTGTTCGCGTGGCACCGATGTCGATAAACCCCGTAATTTGGCCAAGAGTGTGACCGTGGAGTGATTGGGGAGGGATCTCTCTCGCAGAGGTTCTCTGAAAGTTCCCAGAACAACCCCCGTGTTCACATCGGATCTGTCATTCTCGACGTTCGTGCGCTGAGTCAATACCAACAGCAACGTAACGTGTTGGTGCAGTTAGGGTGTCATTGTGGATAGGGCTAGTACTTTGAAAAAGACCAGCCCCTTGAGCGCTTGCATGGCTTGCCTGTGACGTTTGGGCCACAGGTGGTGACGCAGCCTGCGACCGGCTAAAGTTTGCTAGCAAGGAGCCGGACCGCGCGAGTATGCGACGCTACGCACTGATCGGTGACGCGCGCGTCGCGTCAGATCAGTGCGCAGAACAAGACTAGTAACCTACAGCCTCACCGTCGCGGCGATGGTCAGAGCCCGCAGCATAAGCAAACGGCCCGGTGCTTGTTTGCTGTTCGCCTAAGCGAGCAATCAACTGTGCGCTACCAAAATCAGTACTGTCAGCAGGTGCCACGAGAGGCGCGTGACCCATCGCTTTGAGCCCGGCAACAATAGCGGGGCTAACAGTGGCCTCAAGTGTCAGTTCAGCCACGTCATTGATGCGCCAGCGCGGCGCGTCTGAGCAGGCCTGTGGATTGTGCTGCTCAACCACACGACGCAACACCATTTGCATATGGCCCTGTGCCTGCATATTGCCACCCATCACCCCAAAGGCCATTTCAGGTTGACCATCGCGCGTCATGAAGGCGGGGATGATGGTGTGCATGGGGCGCTTGCCGCCTGCGACTTGATTGGGGTGGCCGGGTGTCGTGACAAAACCAGAGCCGCGATTTTGTAGCGCGATGCCAGATTTAGGGACGACAACGCCAGAGCCAAAGCCTTTGAAGTTGGATTGAATAAATGAAATCATGCGGCCGTCTGCATCTGAGGCGCACAAATAGATGGTGCCGCCCGAGGGTGGTTGACCCGCAGCATAGGTGCCAGCCTTTTTAGGGTCAATCAGTTTGGCGCGCTCGCGTGCGTACGACTTGCTGAGCAAATCTTTTGCACTGACTTTCATAAATGCTGGGTCGGCAACGTGCGCGTACAAGTCAGCAAACGCGACGCGCATGGCTTCGACCTCTAAGTGCATGCGCTCAGCTGAGTTTGGGGCTGTTTCGTTGTAGGGCAGATGTTCGATGATATTCAGTGCCAGCAGAGCAGTGAGGCCTTGGCCATTTGGCGGAATCTCGTGCACGTCATAGCCGCGAAAGTTAGTCGCGATCGGCTCGACCCAGTCGGCTTGATGTGCGGCCAGATCGGCCTCAGTCATCACGCCTCCGCATTCGGCAGAGAAGGCCGCAATCATTTTGGCTAAACGACCGCGATAAAACGACTCGCCATTGGTGCGGGCAATATCTTCAAGTGTATCGGCTTGGTCGGCAAATTTCCAGATCTCGCCGGTGGCAGGTGCGCGACCTTCTGGCATGAAGGCGCTAAAGCCTGGGTACTGCGCCAACTCTTTAACAGCCGTTGCCCACTGCTTAGAGATGACTGGGCTGACCGGAAACCCCTCGCGTGCGTGACGAATCGCGTCTTTAAACAAATCTTCAAAAGGCAGTTGGCCAAATTTCTTTGACAGGGCAACCCACTGCGAAACGGCGCCTGGGACAGTGACCGAATCCCAACCATTCTTAGGCATGGTGGCCATACCCTTAAAGCGCTCGGGCGACCAGGCGGCAGGCGCGCGCCCAGAGGCGTTCAGGCCATGTAGCTTTTTGCCATCCCAAATAATCGAGAAGCCATCTCCGCCAATACCATTCATGGTGGGCTCGACAACCGTCAGCGTAATCGCTGCAGCAATGGCGGCGTCAATGGCATTGCCACCACGCGCAAACACAGCGGCGCCCGCTTGCGAAGCCAAGGGTTGTGAGGTGGAAACGATATTGCGTGCCAGTACGGGTTGGCGGCCAGACTGAAATGGAAGTTGCCAGTTCATGAGTGAAAGGATTCCTGCAAAGGTTGGGTGACAAAGGCCACAGACTGCTGTTTAGGAGCCTGTGACATCACGTGACGCCAAGACGATATTACGCGCCTTGGTGGTACGAAGCTGGTCTCATGATAATCGTTGGCGGGGCTTCTGGCTTGTTGTTGGGGTTGCAAACCGTCGCGACAACAAAAAAAGCGCCGAAGCGCTTTCTTTGTTACGGGCCAGCGTGAGGTGAACTCTGCACAGTTGAACCGACGACTGTGTCTGCGTGCTCAATGGTATTCGCTGAGCTAGACGAACAGAGGCACCCAGACGACTTTTTAAATTAAGCGACCAGGTGAATCGCTTTTTTAACCGTGTTGAAAATTTGGTCGATCTGGTCTTCGCTCACGATCAGCGGTGGCGAAAACGCCAAGCTGTCGCCAGTGAAGCGTACCAAAACACCCATCTCCATACACTTCAAAAACACGTCGTACGCACGCGCACCTGGCGCACCGACGCGCGACTCAAGCTCTACTGCGCCCATCAAACCGATATTACGGATGTCTTTAACGTAAGGCTCGCCACGCAGTGCGTGAAGCGCTTTTTCAAACTTTGGCGCAAGAGCCAACGAGCGGTCGAATAACTTCTCGCGCTTGTAGATTTCTTGAGTGGCCAGGCAGGCAGCCGCAGCGGCGGGGTGCGATGAGTAGGTGTAGCCGTGAAACATTTCAATAGCGTTAGCTGGGCTAGCGTTAATAATGGAGTCATAGATGTGCGTGTTAGCAGCAACAGCCGACATCGGAATCGAAGCGTTGTTAATGGCTTTGGCCATCGTGATCATGTCGGGGGTGACGCCAAAAAACTCGCTGGCCGTGGCCTTGCCCAAGCGACCAAAGCCCGTGATGACTTCATCAAAAATCAGCAAGATGCCATGCTTGGTGCAGATCTCGCGCAGGCGTTGCAGGTAGCCCACAGGAGGCACTAGCACGCCGGTTGAACCAGCAACCGGTTCAACGATCACGGCGGCGATGGTTGAGGCATCGTGCAAGGCGCACAGGCTTTCAAGATGATCAGCGAGGTGCATGCCCCATTGCGGCTGACCTTTGCTAAAGCCCATGTCAGGAATGCTATGGGTGTGGGGCAGGTGATCAACGCCAGGAATCAGGTTGGCTGAATAGGCCTTGCGGTTGGCAACGATGCCGCCCACTGAAATGCCACCGAAGCCCACGCCGCTATAGCCGCGCTCGCGACCAATCAGGCGCGTGCGCTGGCCTTCGCCACGCGAGCGATGATAGGCCAGTGCCATCTTGAGCGCGGTGTCGACAGCTTCAGAGCCAGAGTTGGCAAAAAAGATGCGATCCAAGCCTTTTGGCATGAGGTCTGCGACAACTTTGGCGGCTTCAAATGCCAAGGGGTGCGCCATTTGGAAGGGTGGTGCGTAATCAAGCTCTTGCATCTGCTTGTGCACGGCCTCGATGATTTCTGCGCGGCCATGACCAGCATTGACGCACCAGAGGCCAGCGCTTGCATCAAGCACCTTTTGGCCATCCATGGTGGTGAAATGCATATCTTTAGCGCTTTTAAGAATGCGCGGGGCAGCTTTGAACTGACGGTTGCCTGTGAAAGGCATCCAGAAATTGGTCATGTCCACAGTGTTGGACAGGCTAATGGCTTCGGTGACAGCGTTCATGGGGTTCTCCGGTGATCGGGTTGTACGCTCAATGTAGCGCCGCATGGCGTGTTGCGACCAGTACAGTTGAACAAATATGTGGCAAACTGTACTGGTTATCCGGCCGCTGCGGTTGTTGTGGGGCAACCGCGGATAAAAGTCGTCCGACATCGACGGACGGGTCTGCCCTCTTTCACCAACGAGGTGCCAAACTTGGCTTTCACACTGGATCTTAATCGAAACGCTGAGCGCAGCTTGGTCGAGCAAATCGTCGCCACGCTGACTGCCGCGATTACTAGCCGCGCCTTACGGGCGGGCGATGCTTTGCCCTCGGTACGCCAGCTTGCGCGTGAGCAGGGTCTAAGTGCATTTACCGTCTCAGAGGCGTATCAGCGCTTGGTGGCGTCGGGGCAGGTGGTAGCGAAGCGCGGTGCTTCGTATCGCGTGGTGGATAAGCGGGCGCCGCCGCCCCCTGTCACGCCCGAGTGGTCTGCACCGACCTTGAACGCGGCCTGGCTGTTGTCGGACGTATTCGCCGACCACTCGGTGCCGATTAAAGCGGGTTGTGGTTGGATACCCGGTGAGTGGATCAACGAAAGTGGTTTACAGCACGCCTTGCGCACCCTGAGCCGGGTGCCGGGTGCGCGTTTTGGTGGCTATGGACACCCCTACGGCATGGCGACGCTACGCGAACAAATCGCGGCAAGACTCAGGCGTAATGACATACCGGCTGAGGCGGCAAATGTGCTGCTGACGCAGGGCGCAACCCAAGCACTTGATTTGGTGGTGCGTACGCTGTTGCGACCGGGTGACACCGTCATTGTTGAAGACCCTTGTTATTGCAATCTGCTGCAGATTTTGCAGCTCGCAGGCCTAAAGGTTGTGGGCTTGCCGCGCAACGCCGACGGCCATGATCTTGAGCAGCTCGCGCAACTCATCAAGCGCGCGCGCCCCAAAGCCATCTTTGTGAATACTGTGTTGCAAAATCCTTCGGGCACCACGTTACCGTTGGGCAGCGCCAAGGGTTTGCTTGAGATCGCTGATCAGCATGGCTTGTGGGTGATTGAAGATGATATTTATCGCGAGCTCGCACCCGAAGGTGCACCGTGCCTGGCCGCGCTCGAAGGTCTGCGCCGTGTGATTTATATTTCAGGCTTTTCGAAAACGATTACGCCAACGCTGCGGGTGGGCTATGTGGCTGCGCACGCCGACATACTGGCAAGTTTGGCCCGCAGCAAAATGGCGGTTGGCTTAACCTCGTCAGAGGTGACTGAGCGTGTGGTGGCAAACGTCTTGAGTGACGGGCACTACCAGCAACACCTTAAGTTTTTAACCGACAAACTCAAACAGACACACCAACGTGTGTGCGCAAGTATGCTGGCTGCAGGAGTCGAGATTTTTGCTCAGCCTGAAGCGGGCTTGTTTTTATGGGGACGTCTGCCGATTGATGCCAAGCAAAGTACGAGTGTCGCGACCCGCGCCTTGAAGCACGGCATTTGGCTAGCCCCCGGCGCATATTTTCGACCAGAAGATCGCGCCTCGAACTGGTTTCGCTTTAACGTGGCCAATTCAGATCACCCCGTTTTATGGGATTTCATCCGGACGTTGGCTTAGCACTGTTCGCAAGCCAAGCTTGATGAAAATATGTTGAGCACGTGGGATGCCGTGCGCGAAAACAGTTGTGGTCGTCAAAACGTCGCGTAGCGGTTGATGGCCAAACAGTTTGCTCAGCGGTCAACCGCCAGATAAAGCGTTTCCTTGATCTCTTCCATCACAACGTAACTGCGCGACTCGGCCGAGGCCGGCAGACGTTTGAGGATCTCGCCCAAGAGCTGTCGATATTTGCTCATTTCTGACAAGCGCGCCTTGATTAAATAATCAAAATCGCCTGAGACAAGGTGGCATTCCATGACTTCAGGCACATACTCAAGTTCTTTTTTGACCTTTTCAAAAACATCATCGGATTTTGTCGAGAGCTTGATCTCAAGAAACACCAACAGACCCTTGCCAAGCGCGGCGGGGTTGACGCGAGCGTAATAGCCCATGATGATGCCCTCACGCTCAAGCCGCTTGACGCGCTCTGAGCATGGGGTGGCTGACAGGTTCACTCGATCGGCCAAGTCGGTCATTGAAATGCGGCCATCACGTTGTAAAACATCGAGTATTTTGAGGTCGATGCGATCGAGCGCGCGCGCGGGGTCTTTTATCGTCACGGGGCAGATCCGAAAAGTCAAAACAGTAAAAGGCAGGTAAAACCATGGTTTAAGGACTTGATTTTAGTGATTTCTACTGTAATGTTGTCAAAATCTTTTTTCAGTCTAGGCTGTCATCCACTATGTCAATCGTCGATCAATCAGTGTCAGTCACTCTCAAACAGGGAGTGGTGACGGGCTTGCAAAGCGCGGCAGTCACGCGATTTTTGGGGCTGCGCTATGCCCAACCCCCAACCGGCGCCTTGCGGTTTGCTGCGCCCCAGCCCTTAGGGCCGCAACCAATGTTCGATGCGACGCAGGCTGGGCCCGTTTGCCCACAACGCCCCTCGCGCTTGCGTGTTGTGATGGGTGACTTCGAGGCGGTGCAAGACGAAGACTGTTTGCGGCTGTCAATTTGGACACCGGCGTGTGATCAACGTAAACGCCCCGTTGTGGTTTGGTTGCACGGTGGTGCTTGGCAAAGTGGTGGCGGTGCCTTGCCCTGGTATGACGGCGCGCGCTTAGCCGCGCGGGGCGACTGCGTAGTGGTTGGCGTCAACTATCGCCTTGCCGCACTTGGGTGGCTGTTTGTACCGGGTCAAACCGCGAACGTCGGGTTGCTCGATGAAGAAGCCGCCGTGCGCTGGGTCGTTGAAAATATCGAGCATTTTGGTGGCGACCCTGCGTGCGTCACGTTAATGGGGCAATCAGCCGGTGGCTTTAACATCGCGGCCATGTTGGCACGTCAGCCCCTTTTCACACGTGCGATTTTGCAGAGCGCCTCGCTTGGTCGTGGCTTTCGCGAAACTGAGCAAGCGGCGCACTTAAGCCGCGTTTTTTTGCAGGCAGCTGGTGCTCAAACTGTCGAACAAGCTCGCGCCTTGCCGGTGGCAGCTTTGTTGGCTGCGCAACAATCTGAGGCGGTGATGGCGGCGTTGCAAGAAGAGGGCGCGAATCGAAGTCTATTTTGCCCTGTTGTTGATGGCGAAATGTTTGCGTCGCCGGTGGCGCCCTTGATGCAGCAGGCCGCTACGCGTGCCGATGTCCTGCTGGGCTACACGCGCGACGAAATGGCCGCGTTTCCAGGAACACAGCGCAATGTTGCCAGTCAGCAGCTTGGTGAAAAAATCTTTGGAGCCCCTTCGCGGCAGTGGGCGCAAGACGCCAGAGCTGCAGGGCGCGAGGCCTGGGTGTTTGAATTTGCCTATGGGCCTAATCCAGAGTTTGGTGCGTGTCATTGCAGCGAGTTGCCGTTTGTCTTTGGTAACCTTGAGAGCTTCGCTGGGGCCGCAATGTTGCAGGGGATGACACCCGAGCACGGCCGCAGTTTGGTCGATGAGATGCAGACCGCGTGGATTGAATTTATTCATGGCCGCGCCCCCGGGTGGGCGCCTAGCCCCGCAGTCCACGTCTTTGAATAGAAGGTCTAAAGGATGATGAAGATGAACGTTCAGTCTCAACGGGTTCGTGCGGCGCTGTTTGTCGCGGCGCTTAGTATGTTTAGCCTTGGTGTGTGCACGTTGAGTGCAGCGCAAGCGCAATCGTCAGGGGTCTATCCTGACAAACCCGTCAAAATCATAGTGGCCAATCCGCCAGGCGGCCCGATTGACGTGATTTTGCGGGTCTTGGCCACGCGCCTGAGTGCTGTCTGGGCTCAGCCCGTGATTGTTGAGAATCGGCCAGGCGGGGCAGGCATTGTGAGTACGACCGCAATTGTGAAGGCCGCGCCCGATGCGTATACGCTCGGGATGGTAGCGGCCTCTTCGGTCACCATCATGCCGTTTGCGGTTGATAGCCTGCCTTACGATCCTGTGAAAGACTTACAGCCGGTTTCACTTGTGGCCCGCACACCATTTATTTTTATCGTGCGTCAGGATAGTCCATTAAAAACTTGGCAAGACTTTGTTGAGCAAGCCAAAACGCGTGATCTGACGATTGGGTCTTACGCGATTGGTTCGGCTTTTCATTTGGTGTGGGAACAAACTGCGCGACGCGTCGGGATCAAGGCGGTTTACGCGCCCGCTAACGCGGCGGGCAAGACACAAGGCGACTTAGTTGGCGGGCAACTCGACATTGTGCTTGAGGCGCCCTCTAGCGCACGCGCGATGCTTGATGGTGGCAGGGTGCGTGCCATCGCGATTACAAGCCCCGAGCGTTTTGCAGGATTACCCAACACGCCAACCTTAGCAGAGTCTGGTTTGCCTGGCTATTCGTCTTTGCCGTGGCTTGGCTTGATGGGGCCTGCAGGTATGCCAAGTGAGCGTGTGGCGTTGATTCAAAAAACGGTGGCTCAGATTTTGCAAGAGCCTGCAATGCTCAAGCAGCTCGAAACAATGGGAATGATGCCGGTGGCCAGTACGCCGCAAGAGATGGCTGATACGATAAAAAATGAGCGCTTGGTGATGCAACCCTTAGTCAAAGAGCTAGGCATCCGTTTGCAATAGTGTTGAACCTGTTTGACGCGCGAGTTGTATTATTTTTTAGCTGTCGCGGTGGTTTTAGTTTTTGCCTTTTTTTCTGAGGCCCACCGATTACCTTGCGCAGACGTCGTACGTCTGAGTTCGACTCCGTACTGATACAGGTCAGGCCTGTACTGCACGCAGATCAGTTCAACCGGTCGCTCGAACCGGTCGTAGACAACGCGCTCAGATAACAGCAGAGCAGCACCTGGCTCAACGTGCAGCGCGCGGGCAACTTCTGGCGTGGCCTGTACCGCTGAAATCACTTGTTCGGCACGAGCAATCACAATGCCAGCGGTTTCAAGCAAATCGATTAGCGGACGCGTCGACATCTGCTCGGTTTTGACTTGTTGACTGACAAAGGCTGGAAGATGGGTGACGGCATAAGAAAACGGCACATCGTTCAAGCGACGCACCCGCACGGACCACAGCACAGAGGCTTTGTGTTTGACTTTAAGCTTAGCGGCAACCTCTGCGCTAGCGGGCACTTGTTCGTGCGCCAGAAGCTCAACGGTGGTCGAGTCGCCCATGCGTCGATTGTTTTCAATCATGCCCTCGACGCCTGCCACCAATTGCGTGCTAGGGCGATACAGTGCGACGATCGACTGCTTGCCCTGCGTCTTGACGATCAGCCCACGCGCTGCCAGTTCTTCCAGAGCTCGTCGCGCCGTAATACGCGACACCTTAAGCGCGGCTTCAAGCTGACTTTCACTCGGAAATACTGCACCAGAATCGAATGAACCCTCTAAGATCCGATCGCGTAGAAAAGAAAAAATCTGATGGTAAAGCGGACTCGGCAAGCTTTTGTTTGTGCGAAAGCTTGTCCAGTCCGTCTTTTCAATTCGAGCCGAGGCCGGCTTTTTTGCTACGGCATCTTTCAATAGCGCTTTGTTCATGCGGTCAGGCTCTGCACATTACTTTGTCATTGCCCGCGGTAGCCATAAGGCAATCTCTGGCCAAAGTACCAGCAGTGCGACTACGAAAAACATGATCAGATGAAAGGGAATAGTCCCATAGACGACCTCTGACAGTTTCCCTTTCCAGATGCTTTGTATGACGAATAGATTGATGCCCACCGGCGGCGTGATCTGACCCATTTCAATAAATAACACCAAGATGACACCAAACCACACGGGGTCAATACCGTACTTGAGCAACACAGGGTAGAGTAGCGGTACTGTAATTACAATCATCCCGATGCTTTCAATTAAGCATCCGAGAATTGTGTAGAGAATAAATAGTGCCACCAAAAATTCAAAGCGAGTCAGATTCATAGCGCTTAAAAAATTGGTGAGATCGCGCCCAACGCCAGCCATTGAAATTGCGTAAGAAAACAGAAAAGCGCTATAGACAATGAAAAGAATATTGCCGCTGACTAAAACCGTTTCGAACATGGCGCCGCGAAAGGACTGCCAATCCAGGTCGCCCCAGATTCGGGCGATGATAATTGCGAAGAGACAGCCGACACCCGCCGCCTCTGTTGGTGTCACCAACCCCATATATATGCTGCCCATCGTGCCGCCAATCAATAAGACGAACGGCATCAGATCGAAGATGGCGCGCAACCACTCAGCGCGGGTGATCACCGCCGTCTCTTTGGGAGCGATAGAGGGTTTTAAGATCGCATGGATTGCGACGTACAGCATGAATAAGCCGGTGAGTAACAAACCGGGCACAACGCCGGCCATAAATAATTTGGCAATAGAGGTTTCTGTGAAGGTGCCGTAGATAATGAACGCCAAGCTTGGCGGGATCATGATCCCAAGCGTGCCGCCCGCGGCGAGCGTGCCAGCCGAAAGCTTGCGGTCATACCCGCGCTGTAATAATTGGGGTAAGGCGACCGAGCCAATGGCCGCCGCAGTGGCAACGCTTGACCCACTGATTGCAGCAAATAAAGCGCAGCCTGCAACGTTGGTTTGTAACAGCCCACCAGGAATGCGTTTCACAAAAAGCGACAACGCACGATACACGCTGAAGCTTAAGCCGCTCTTTTCCATAATCAGAGCAAGCATGATGAAGAGCGGGATGGCGGTGAGCGTAAAGCTATCCATGCTGCCCCAACTGACAAGGCCCATCGCCTTCAGGCTACCGAAGCCGCCGTGTGTCGTGATATACAGTAATGAGGTAACGGTGATCGCAAAGGGCACCCAGAGACCCGAGCAGAGCAGGGCGATAAAGACGCCAAAGATCAAAATAATTTCGGTGCCTGAACTCATTGCTGTGCCTCCTTGGCGCCTTGAATCACGCGTTTGACATCGCGCAACAACATCACGACCAACGCCATACAAAGTAAGGTGATACCCAAAGGCATGACCAGTCTTGGGATCCAGAGCGGAGTCTCTAATAACGTTGGTGCAAGATCGTTGCGTACGTAGCTCGCAATGACAAAATTAATCAGGTGATAATTCAAAATCACTGAGGTTGCTAGCGCGATCAAGATAAAGGCCACCCTCAACACACGATTTTGCTGCACCGATAAACGACTCGTGAATAATTCAACTTGATGAAAACTGTTGTGCATGGCACAGCCAGCCAAGCTTAAAAAAGAGACGGTGACTAATAAATAACCACCGAGCTCTTCTGATAATTCAAGGTTAAATCCTAGCAGTCGAGCGGCCACCTCAGCCACGACTAACAACATCATCGCAACCATCGCGAGTTGACAGAACACCATGGTGCCGTCGATAAAACCTTTGCCCCAGTAGTGCTCTTCAGTGCTGTTCGTCGTGGTGTCCATGGTTGACCTTTAGCGACCAATCGCTGCGCGGATTTTGCCAAGTGCTTCAACTGCGTCTGGGCCTTGTTTTTCTGCCCAGGTTTTCCAATAGGGTTCCATCATTTTTGCCCCTAAGGCCATATCGGCCGCCGTCGCTTCGGTGATCTTCATGCCCTTGGCGCGCAAGGCAGCCGTGACTTGATCTTCTTCTTCAAAAAGCGTCTTGGTGTTCCAGGGCATGACATCTGAGACGATGCTCTTGAGTTTGACTTGAGTGGCTGGGGTCAGCTTGTCGTAGGCGCTTTTGTTGACGATGATAAAGGCATTGAAGTAGTTTGGACCTAAGCGGTAGCTGTATTTCAACAAGTCACCCCAGATTTTTCCACCGCCTGAACTGGCGGTGAAGACGCCACTAATGACGCCGGTATCCAAAGCTGAGGGCACCTCTTCAGCACCCAGCGTTGCAGGGACTCCACCAAATTGCCGAACAAAGGCAGATTGCTCTGGCGAGGTCACGCGCATTTTCTGCCCTTTAAAGTCTGCCAATGATTCAAGCTTGTTGCGCGACCACGAGACTTGTAGTGGGTAGTAATAGCCGCCGAGCACTTGCACCCCTTTTGAGGCGTAGGCCTTTTCAATATAGGGCATCATGATTTTGAGGGCGATTTCAAGATGCTCGGTTGTGACCAACAGCATGGGCAACTGAAGCAAGCCACCGATTGGAATATTGCCTTGGTACAGCCCATCGTCACCAAGCTGCATGGTGCCTTCTGCAACCGCCTGGGTAATCGTGGTGGTTTTGATCGGAACGGCGCCCGCTAAGTGGTAGTTAATTTTTAACTCACCGTTGGTTTCTTTGGCGACCCGTTCTGTAATGGTCTGCAAGCCACGTGCGCCTGCCAACGTTGCAGCGGGGGCATAGGTGTAGGCGTTCCAGTCAACGGCGTGCGCCGAAGGCGTCAGGCCAAATCCCGCTGAAATAATGCTGATACTAGTTGCGAGTGCAATGCGAAGGCGCTTCATTTTGTTGACTCCTGGATGGCGGTGGGTTGGACATAACGGCTCTCAAGCTCCATGAAAGCCGGGTATTCAAAAAGATTCCAGAGTGTGCGATGGTCGACCATGCGATCCGAGAACGCGGCGCTTGAACCAGTGCGCGCTAACTCTTCATATAACGCTTTGCCGACTGAAGCAATGACACGGGTCATCGAATTAGGAAAGATCGCGATGCTATAGCCTAGAGCGGTGAGTTGGTCGACGGGCAGCATTGGCGTGCGACCCCCTTCAACGAGATTCGCAAGAGTTGGTATCTTGAGTTGTTGGTTAAGCAGACGCATTTCGTCCGCAGATTCTGGCGACTCAAGAAAGCACACGTCGGCGCCGGCCTCGGCGTAGCGCTGCGAGCGTTCGATGGCAGCGTTGAGGCCCAGATCACTGCGGGCATCGGTACGCGCGATGATGACGACGTTCGGATCGTGCCGCGTATCAACTGCGGCTTTAATGCGCCCTACCATTTCTTCGGTCGAGACGATCTTACGACCGGGCTCGTGTCCGCAGCGTTTGGGCCACTGTTGATCTTCGATCTGGATGCCACTGATGCCTGCGCGTTCGAACTCTCGAACGGTACGAATCACATTTAGTGGCCCGCCATAACCCGTATCGGCATCGGCGATGATAGGGATGGTTGTGACGTCGGCCATGCGCTTAGCCTGATCCACAATTTCGGCAAAAGACAGTAGAGCAACATCGGGTGCGCCCAGACGTGTAATCGATACCCCTGAGCCGGTCATATAAGCCGCTTTGCACCCGGCCTGTTCGGCGAGTCGAATCGTCAGACAGTCAAAGGCGCCAGGCGCGACCAGCAGCGCAGGGTCGGCAATGAGCGCACGCAACTGTTTATTTTTGCCAGGGTGAATGCCAAGCGAGAGGGGCATTGAGAGACTCATGCGAGGGCCTTTTGTTTTGCGGTTTGAATGGCGGTGAGAACGGTGTCGCAGTGATAGATGGGATAGCGCGCGCGAAAGAAGTTTAAAGAGCCTTCATGGAGTAATGCGTTGGGGGTTGCGACCGCGTCTTCAAGCACGACAACGTAATAGTCGTGATACGAGGCAGACCGCACGGTCGATTCGACGCACCCTTCCGTGACGGTTCCCAAAATAATCACGCTTTGAATACCCTGTGTGCGTAAGATGTGATCGAGATTGGTGCCGACAAAGCCGTCTGGACGAAACTTTTCAACCACCCAGTCTGTTTGTTGAACGGTTAAGCCGTCAACAAATTCGTAGCCCCAGGTGCCGGGCTTGGTGTAGTCGGGGGCTTTGCCATCACGTGTTTTGAAGCGCAACCACGCTGGCGAGTCCATGCGGGCATCGGAGAGCGACGCTTGCCGCAAGAAAATCGTCCGCATTCCTAATGCTTGCGCTTTGCCAACAAAATCAACCATTTTTTTCACGGCTGGCGCCATGCTTGCAACGTCTTTTCCGAACTTGGCAAAGTGTCCGTCCACATGACAAAAGTCATTTTGAACATCGACCACGATGACCGCAGTCCAGCGCGGATCAACAAGTTCGTCAAGGGTGTCTAAAACTTCGCGGCCCATGATGGTTTTCATTTAAAGCATCCTGTAGTGAGGCGTTTTTCGTTGAGTGTCTTCGCGACTAGAGTTGTTCGATTGAGACCGGAAATAATTGCTCGTGATCGTCAGCGGGCATCACGTGATAAGCCGCAAAGCGGTACGCCGGGCCACCGACTAATTCGGGTGGCGTAAACGGAAACGCAATGTTGCCACCCGTGCACTGCCGGCCTGAAAAACCTTGATGTAATAAAAACTGCTTGAAAGTTTTTGCAGCAGCCATTGCAAGCTCGGGCGCGCGCGCAATGATCTCGATCAAGATGAAGACTTCGCGCGCGGCTTGTACGCCCGGCGTTTGACTCCAAAGCGCCACGCCGTCTAAGCCGTAAAGCCGAGGATAAATTTCGTAGTCGCCGGCCACCAAGCCACGCGTGGTTTGCTCGACCGTGGCCAGAATCGGACGCAACTGCGCAATAAAACGTGGGTCGGCGGTTCCGGCAAGTAGCACCGCACGATGGCCCACCAGGGCACTACCCTCGACCTTGATCGTCGTGCGTGTCGCGGGTTGCCAGGTGGCACCGGTGACATGCGTGCGGCGTTCGTCTAGCGCGGTGTAACGCGCCGCATCGACTTTTAGTGTGCCGTCAGGCTCGGTAAAACTAATCGGGTCGGCTTGTTCATAGAGGCTATGAGCAGCCACTGAAAGTGGGGTGGCTCGTCGTGCCGGGTTCATACTTTCAAGCGCAAACCCTTTTGCGTCAAGCGTGGCCAGCATCGCATCGCGCCCACCGGGTTCGCAGCAAATCGATGTGCATTCAATGATTTTGGCCATGTGCATGACATTGGCCATGTCAAAGCCCAGCATCTTTGGCAAACTCGCAAATACTGCGGTGTCGCAGGCCCTGCCGGCAATGATGACGTCTGGCTCGAGCGCGAGTGCGCGCTCAAAGGGCGCGCAGCCAATTTGACCAACAAGGTGTGCGCAGGCATCTAAATCGCTTTGCGTGACGGGCAGATTGCCGCCTAGTGCCTTGAGTTCGCCCGCAGCAAGGGCTTGCCCCACGCGCGCGGCACTGAGATCCGACCGAATCGTCGCCAGGCGAAAATGGAGGTTGTGCTCACGTGCAATCTCGCGGATCATGTCTAGGGTTGCCTCAAGGTGAGGTGACGCGCCTGCGGTGCCTGCGGTCCCGATGATCAGCGGCACGTTGAGCTTGCGCGCGCCGATGAGCACTGCGGCCAGATCGCGTTTGGTGATTGACGGACTGGTCGCCATTTCACCCGAGCCCAAGTAAACGGGGCCCGGGTCGACTGAGCCCATGTCACACCCGATGAAGTCGGGCTCGCGGGCTAAGCCGGCGGCCAGCGCCTGTTCAGGGATGCCGTAGCCCAGTTGGCCAGAAGCCGAAAGCACCTTCAACACGGATGGTTTACGTGCGAGTAATGCTTTGACGGCGCTCATATTTCAAGATCCAGTAAAGGCACGTGCTGTTGAGCCCCATACACATCATGGTCGCCTGGAGAGCCCGACACGATGGCGCGTGGCATGGCAATTTTGATGGCGCGGGCCGCTTGGTATGGCGTCACAATGACTTCAGCCGCCGACACGTTATAGAGTTGTGCTAACGCGGCAGGCTGTAAGGTTGCGGCGCGCTTGGCGGCCTCAAACGCAGCGTCGGTCGGAAACATCAAATCAAATGATAAGGTTAACGGCCCTGCATTTTTACTGCGTATCACCGTGGCGATGTCTGTGAGTCTGGGCACACATGCTCCTGTATTATTATTCGGCTTATCGACTTGTTATAACAAGTTACCAAAGCCGTGACAAGTCAATTATTGATGTCGCTGACCCCAGCGAGTCAGATCTTAAAGGTCAAGACGATTAGTGATTGACCGTTCGGTCTGATTCTGTTGAGATAGAGTCGATTCACTGGATAACAATATTGGGCGCAAGTTTGGCGTAGTGTGTTTAGCCCGAATCATCGGCCTTGTCGCCCCACAGCCCCAGAGACTTCACGGAGATGTTATGAACGCCTCCCTCCCCCCTGGGGAGTGAGGGTGACAGAAAAGCAGAGAGCCCTCGCTTTACCTAACGGCATCTAAGTGCCAAAGTGGAGTTTCTTAATTCAACCACAAACGGTAATGAGGGCTCGATATGAAGAT
>CANCMG010000015.1 GCA_947378965.1 Alcaligenaceae bacterium
AAAATAGCGCCACTAATATGAAACGTATCTATTGTCTCAATTACAGGGTAGAGTAAGGCTAGCTCAAAGCTGTGCACTGTTACGGCTTTGATTCTTTTATTCTGTATAACAGTCGTCCTCTCTAGCGAAATATAGTAGGTCTCATCAGCCGAATGGCCCGTATTAAACAATCTTGGTCGTTGCTCTGATTGTTGGTTGTGTGCTTGGCTTACCTAACTTGGTCCGTGATCTGGGTTAAGTGTTTCAGTTAGGCATTCCGGTTTTATCGTTCGGCTGCGTAGCCCAGTCGCGTGAATCGACTCTCTAACGTTTTTCTCCTTAAGTACCGACGCCCGCGCGCGTTGACCTTCGCAGCGACTGCGCTTTAGTAGGCAAGTGGTTGCGCGCCGTTATTTCATCTCTCCTTCAAATGGTTTGAATATCATCATGTCAAAAAAATCTCTGTCAGCGCCATTGACTCAAACTCTTCTGGCGGCTTGCTTGACCTTCGCCTTGGGGGCTCAAAGTGCGACGGCTTGTACGCGCGCGATGTACGTGGGCCCTGATAATGTTGTGGTCACAGGCCGCAATATGGATTGGAGCGAGAACATGGATGCCAACCTTTGGACCATCCCCAGAGGGACAGCACACGATGGCGCTGCCGGTAAAAACTCAATTAAATGGGTGTCTAAGTACGGCAGTGTGGTGGCAACGGCCTACGACATTGCTGCTGCCGATGGCATGAATGAAAAAGGCTTGGTGGCCAATACTTTGTATCTGGCGACTGCAAAGTGGGGCAGTGTGGGCACAAAACCAACGCTATCGGTTTCGCTATGGGCACAATACGCTTTGGATAATTTCGCGACAGTCGCCGAAGCCGTCACTGCCCTCAGGGCCGAGCCTTTTCGCATCGGGGCGCCTAATTTGCCCAACGGTAGTCCGTCGTCGGTACACTTGTCTTTATCCGATCCAACCGGTGATTCGGCAATCTTCGAATACATCGAGGGAGTCTTAGTCATTCATCATGGTAAACAATTTAAGGTGATGACCAACGAACCAAATTACGACACCCAGTTAGCCATTAATAGCTACTGGGCCGACGTGGGTGGCATGACCTTTTTACCCGGTACCTTCAGCCCTTCAGATCGTTTTGCCAGAGCCTCGTTTATGGTTGGTGCCTTGCCAATGTCTTTAGACAAAAAATACGCGCCGGCGTTGCCCGATCAGTCGTTAGAAACTCAGGCTAGCCTGGGTGTGTTGGGCGTGATGCGGGCAGTTAGCGTACCGCTGGGTGAGGGGGTTGCAGGCAAACCAAACGTGTCAACTACGCTTTGGCGCAGCGTATCGGATCAAAAAAATAAAGTGTATTACTTTGATTCAGCGACTTCACCCAGTGCTTTTTGGGTCGACTTGAAACAGGTCGATTTCACGGCAGGGGCTCCGGTCAAAAAACTGACTATGGCAGGTGGTAAGACTTACTCGGGTAATGCCACTGCATTGTTTGCCAAGGCCACATTGTTTACGCCTTTGCCGGTGGTGATTAAAGAGTAAACACTGGTTGCACTTCTACGCCTGTTGGCGGGTGTGGCACTTGAGATGATTTCAAGGCCGAACACCTCTCTGACGACTCGCAGCATTCAGCCTGAACACACCTCACACGCTTTGCGCTCAGCGGCATGTGCTTTGTCTCTTGGCTACTTTGGCATATAAGCAATATCTCTGCCGGGTACGACCCCAACGGGCAAGTTTTCAATATGCTGACAAATGGCGCCAGGCGTGGTGATCCAAAGCTCAGCTCGGTGTTTCATGATGTGTTCGATCACACGCCTAAACTGCCTAAGGCGGTAAGGCTGCCCCAGAATAAAACTGTGTAGCACAATTGGCATGACCAACGGTCTGCGAGCCGACTCTTCAAGCATTTCGTCAAACTGATCAATGAGATTTTGACAATAGAGTTGTGAGGGAGTGCGGCGAGTCACTGCCTCGATCGAGTCGTTCAGGTCGTGTTGATAGGGTACCGACAAGATCGGGCCATGGGTGGTTCTGAACCATACCGGCTGATCATCTAAAGACCAATCCATCATGTAACGATAGCCCGCTTCTTTGAGCAAATCGAGCGAGTGATGTGTTTGTGAGATGTAAGGCGCCAACCACCCCATCGGCGGCTTGCCCTCGTGGCGACGAATGGCCTCAGTCGCTTGAGTAATGCAGGCTTTCTCTTGCTCATAACTCATGTCGACCTGACGTTCGGCATTGGTTCGGCCGTGTCCTACGATTTCGTCACCTCTGCGACTAAAGGCTTTAATCATCTCGGGGCAATAGTCATACAGCGCTGTATTGATTAACAGGGCATACGGAAACTGATAGGCCTCTGCCAAGTCAAGCAGCCGCCAGGCGCCAACGCGATTGCCGTAATCCCGCCAGGCAAAACTGCGGGTGTTCGGCTGCGGGCCCGGGCCGCCGTAGTCGTTGCCAATCCCTTCACCAAAAGAAAAATGCTCAACATTTAAGCTGAAATGCACTGCCAGACGCTTACCGTCGGGCCAACTGTAGTCGGGTCGAGCGTTGATGGAGCTATAGTCATAACGATGATGAGTTTTAAGCATGATGAGTCTCAAGGGCAATGAGCTAAGTCAAAAAGAGCCAAGGCTCAGTGTAAAGCAAGTTATCTGAGGTCGCGACGATCAGACGGGGACCACACCGGGGCCCCAAAACAAATACGCATAGACGAGCGTTCTGGGGTCGATCAGCGTCGTGATCCCGTATTCTGCGAAAACGTAGACATTGTCTGTTAGCATTTATAGAGCACGGATATTGCAGGGCTGATTGTCAACATAGTATCTTTATCAGGTATCGTTTCTGTTGGGCTAAGAATTAACACCAGTGTTGCTCTGTTGGGTCACGCTTGACAGTGCGTTAAACGGCTCAAAAAACGTAGTGCTGAAAGCCCTTAACACGCAGTTTTTCTAGTGAGGTTTTAAAAAAATGTCTGCTCAAGCTGCATCAATGCCCCCTTTTCATTTGGCTTTTCCGGTGCGTGATATCGAAGAGGCCCGTCAGTTTTATGTTGGAGTATTGGGCTGTGGCGAAGGCCGTAGCGCCCCAGACTGGGTTGACTTTGATTTTTATGGGCATCAAGTGGTTGCCCACTTAGCGCCTGACGAGTGTGGCCACAAACAAACCAGCGCGGTAGATGATCATCAAGTGCCTGTGCGTCATTTTGGGGCGGTGTTATCGATCCCGCAATGGGAAGCCATGGCCACAAAGCTCAAGGCAGTCGGTACAAAGTTTGTGATCGAGCCCTACACCCGCTTTAAAGGCGAGGTTGGTGAACAATCAACCATGTTTTTCATGGATCCGTCGGGCAATGCCATTGAGTTCAAGGCGTTTGCGAACATGAGTTCGCTATTCGCAAAATAACGCAGTGATGTGAGAGTGTGCGGTGCTACCGTATGAGGCGAGGCGTCTGAAGGTGTAAGGTAGCGTGCTCTTGGCTCGCTCACCTTACGTCTCTCTGTGCCAGCCAGCTTGGCTGGTCAAGACGACTGATGAATCACCCACCAAAGTGTCAGTGCTGATGGCCCGAACAGTAAGAGCATGAGTGTCCAAAGAGCTGTTTGACTGGTGCCGCTAGCTGGCGCTTCGTGGTGCGACGTTTCGTGTTGCATAGTTGCCTCTTCAAAAAATGTTGTCGATCTATTATTCCATACATACATGTGTTGACCTTTTACTCGGCCTTGATTCCATTCTTTCTCATCAGCGCAGTCAATTTGATGATATCTGCCGCAATCTCTGCGGCAAACGCTTGTGGAGTGCTACTGATGGCTTCAGAGCCTTGCTCAGCAAATAGTTTTTGCGTAGCTGGGTCGCGAGCGATTAAGGCGACTTCGGCAGCGAGCCTATTCACAATCGCTGGCGGCGTACCGGCTGCTGCAAGCATGCCAACCTTCAGCGTCACGTCGTAGTCTGGGTAGCCGGCTTCGGCTACCGTTGGTACGTCTGGTAATAAAGGCGAACGCTTGTTGCTGGTCACTGCTAGGGCTCGTAATTTACCGCCTCTGATGTGGGGTAGTGCAGTCGATGTTGTCTCGATCATCATTGAGGTTTGTCCGGCCACCGTATCGGCCAAGCCCGGCGCATTACCCTTGTAATGAACCGCGGTAAATTGTGCGCCCGAGGCCATCGTGAGTAGTTCGACGGCTAAATTTGCCGAGCCACCGCTGCCACCCGTTGCGACGTTGATCTGCTTGGGCTTTGCCTTAGCAAGCGCGACGAGCTCTTGCAATGTGTTTGCCGGTAAAGACGGATGCACCACGACGAACAATGATATTTGCGTCAATAAACTGATGGGTGCAAAGTCTTTGTTCGTGTCATAGGGCAGAGTGGCAAATAACCCTGGATTCATCGTGAGTGCCGACGTAATGGTGCCGGTGACTAACAAGGTATAGCCATCAGGTGGGCTCTTTGCAACTGACTGACTACCAATAATTGTGCTGGCGCCTGGGCGATTTTCAATAATCACTTGCTGCCCAAGTTGCTCGGATAACTTTTTTGCGTAGATCCGCGCCGTAATGTCGATATTGCCGCCGGCGGTGTATGGCACAACAATTTTGATAGGGCGGTTTGGATAGTCAGATTGTGCGTGCGTGACTTGTGTGGCGTTTAGCAGCCCGAGGGTGCAGGCAAACAAGACCAAGGCGATGCGTTTGACTCCACTCTGCAACATCATTCTTTGAACGTTTTGTTTCAAGTCAGTCTCCAGAAAAAATCCTTGCCGCTTCAGATGGTAGAACAAGCAATACACTTTTTATTGCATTCAGCTTCACTGCATTAGAGGGTGAGTCAAGCAATGGATGGTCGCTGTCAAATACGTCGCCGCTTGAGGCGAGGTAAATCTCAAAGTATGCCCTCAGTGCTTTAAACGATGCCAAGCTCAGCGCGCACTAGCCCCGCGCCTTGGCTGAGCGCGCAGAGTTTTCCGTACGCGACATTGCGCGGCAGATATTTCATACCGCAGTCTGGCGCCGGGATTAATTGCTCGGCTTTCACAAATTTCAAGCCAGCTCGAATACGACTTGCTACCTGCTCGGCTGTCTCGATTTGTGTGTTGCCAAGATCTAAGACTCCCAGCATAATTTTTTTACCAGCCAAATCGGCCAATACGCCCAGATCCAGTTTGGGTTGAGCCGCCTCGATTGAAATCTGCGTCGCAATCGAATCGCCGAGGCCGGGTAAAAATGAATAGCCAGTTGGCTTTTGCCCTTTGACGACTGCTGCATAGCCAAAGCATAGGTGCACAATCGTGGGCACACTAATCCCCTGCAGGGCGCGGTTGATGGCTTTGACGGCGTAGCGTTTAGCCGCCTCAGGGTCGTGGCGTAACCAAGGCTCGTCAAGCTGGATGAAGTCTGCGCCTGCGGCCTGCAAGGCAAGCGCCTCGGCATTCACGGCCGCGGCAAAGTCCATCACCATGGCTTCTTCGTCGCGGTAGAACTCATCTTTAGCTTGTTGTCCCATCGTAAATGGGCCTGGCAGCGTCACCTTGGTTAAGCGGTCAGTGTGCTGTTTTAAAAACTTGAAGTCTTCGACCTCAACGGACTGCACGCGGGTGATTTTGCCAACCACACGCGGTATCAGCGTCTCAAGTCCGTTTTGCGAACGAATCACAGCGGGGTTTTGGTCGTCGATGCCATCCAAAGAGTTGGCAAAGCGGTTTGAATAGCTTTCGCGCCTGATCTCACCGTCTGTGATGATGTCGATGCCAGCGCTCTCCATTTCTTGAATGGCAAGCTTGGTGGCGTCGTCTTGCGCGGCCTGCAGTTGTTCGGGGGCAACACGCCAGAGTTCGCGCAAGCGCGTACGCGGCACACCCTGTGCGAGCAGTGCGTGATCCACGAGCCATGCGGGTTGCGGGTAGCTGCCCACAACAGTGGTCGGCAAAATGGGGGGAGTTGTTTTCGCTGTCATTCAAAAAAATCTTTTAACATTAGTTCGCGGTTGCGCCAGAATCTTTGACGATCTTGGTCCACTTGACCAGTTCGGTGACGGTATACGCGTTGAAGTCTTTTGTGTTCATCGGAGTGACAATCAAGCCAAGTTCGATGAAGCGTTTTTGCGTAGCGGGGTCATTCAAGATCGTCATTGTGGCGGCATAGAGTTTGTCGATCACGTTCTGAGGTAAGCCTGCGGGGCCTGCCAAGCCCCACCAGGGGAGCAGGTCATAGCCTTGGACTGTATCGCTAATGGGGGGGACTTCAGGGGCAATTGGGCTGCGTGTGGTGGTGGCAATACCCAGTGCCCTCAGCCGACCCGACTGCACATGTGGATAAATGACAGGCACGTGATAGAACGCCATCGAGACTTCTCCGGCAAAAAGATCACTAAAACCTTGGGTGATATTTTTGTACGGAATATGTCTGATGTCGATGCCCGCTAGAGTCTTCAGTAACTCACCCGCCATGTGTGGCGAGGTACCAGAACCTGCCGAGATATAAGTGAGCTTGCCGGGGTTTGCTTTTGCATACGCAATCAACTCGGCCATGTTGGTGGCCGGGATTTTAGGATTGATCGCCAACATATTTGGCGCGGCAACCATCAGCGCGATATGCGTGAAATCTTTGATCGGATCAAAGGGGATATTGGGATAAAGCGCTGGGTTGGTTGCATGCGTCGCGCTTGTTGAAAACGAAAGTGTGTAACCATCGGGTGCGGCTTTGGCGGTTGCATCAGCCGAGATATTGCCCCCAGCGCCAGACTTGTTGTCGACCACCACGGTCTGACCAAGGATGTCGCCGAGCTTCTGGGCGTACAGTCTGGCAATGACGTCGGTTGTTGTGCCTGCAGAGTAGGGCACCAGAAATTTAATCGATCGGTTGGGATAGTCTTGCGACTGCGCGTGAGCGCTGAACATAGGTAAAGTGCCGGTCAGAGCGATAGCCAACATACCAACCAGTTGAGCCAGTTTTGAGCGTGAAAAGCGCAACATTGCGGTTCCTTTTGAGTGTCTGTCTGTATCAGTTTTTGCCACGGAGTCTCTGCTTGATAGTCATGCGCCCTGCGGCAGCGTCAAGGCCTCTTGTACGCTCAGTGTAAAGCGCAAACCTCGTTAGCGGGCGGGTTTTATATAGAGGTGAACCTGTATTGACAGGCCTCAAATAATCAGAAGAGCTTTTTGAGCGAGGCCGCGAGGAGGCAACGCAAGCCCAGCAAAGGCCCCCAACGCGCCGTTTGCAGAAAGGCTAGGCGCTTTTGAGTCGCTTAACCAACGCTTCAGTAAACGCGACTGTAGTAGCTTTTCCACCCAAGTCCGTCGTCTTGACATTGTCTTGATTCAGCGTCAGATCAATCGCGGTGCGCAGACGCGTAGCAAGCTCAGGGTGCCCAACGTGGTCAAGCATGAGCCCAGAGGCCAATAATAGTGAAATTGGGTTGGCGATCCCTTTGCCAGCAATATCTGGAGCCGTACCATGCACGGCTTCAAATATTGCAACATCCTTACCAATATTCGCACCCGGGGCCAGGCCAAGGCCGCCGACCAAACCGGCGAGCTCGTCTGACAAAATATCGCCAAACAAGTTCGAGCATAAAAGCATGTCGAACTGCCACGGGTTGAGCACAAGCTGCATGGCGCAGGCGTCAACAATACGGTCATCCACTGCGACACGGCCTTCGTATTCACGCGCGACGTTGCGAGCCTCTTCTAAAAATAATCCGGTCAAGACTTTAAGGACGTTTGCCTTGTGTACGATCGTGATTTTTTTGCGACCATGTTTAACCGCGTATTCAAAAGCATAGCGCGCGATGCGGTTGATGCCGACGCGGGTGTTGGCCCCCGAGGACAACGCTACCGCGCGTGGGTCATCCCCGACCGGAAGATAGTGCTCATGCGCCACATAAAAACCTTCAAGGTTCTCACGAATCAAGACGATATCAATTTTGTCAAAGCGGCCGGGAACAATTGTTAAAGCAGGGCGCACATTAGCGTATAAGCCAAAGGTCTCACGCAACCGAACGTTGGCCGAGCGAAAGCCCTCGCCAATTGGGGTTGAGAGCGGGCCTTTCAGTGCCAAACCATTTTTACGAATGCTATCAATCAGTGCCGGCGGCATCGGGTCGCCACAAGCGTTAAACGCGGCCATCCCGGCGAGTTGGGTCTCCCACTTGAATGGGGCACCTAAGGCCTCAAGCACGGCAATGGTGGCTTTGACAACCTCAGGGCCAATGCCATCGCCTGGAATGAGGGTGGTTGGGATCGGGTTGAGTGTGGTCATGTTGTTTACGCTCTAGTGTTAAGTATTGCTTGTCAGGCGTGGCTAAAATCAATGAATCCGCTAATATTAACGGTATTGATTCACGGCATCGCTTGGCCCCTTCAAAAAAGAGACTGATTATGAACTTGACCCCCGCTCAATTGGCGCAGTTTGATAAAGACGGCTACCTGTTTTTCCCGGGTTTATTCACCCCTGAAGAAACCAAAACCTTGAACGCTGCAGTGCCAGAGCTTTACAGCCGGCGCGAAGCCTTCAATGTGCGTGAAAAAGGTAGCGATGCGGTGCGCACCAACTTTGCGGCGCATATGTATAGCGAGCCCTTTGCCAAGCTGGGGCGTCACCCGCGCATGATCAGGCCGGTTGAAGAGCTGTTTGGCGAAAAGCTTTACATGCATCAGTTCAAAATCAACGGCAAGATGGCGTTTGAAGGTGATGTCTGGCAGTGGCATCAAGATTACGGCACGTGGTTGAATGACG
Source organism: Alcaligenaceae bacterium (assembly GCA_947378965.1). Classification (GTDB taxonomy): domain Bacteria; phylum Pseudomonadota; class Gammaproteobacteria; order Burkholderiales; family Burkholderiaceae_B; genus Zwartia. Next base: position 8,727 of record CANCMG010000015.1, read on the forward strand.
ACATGATGCCCACCGAGCGCGCCATGAATATTGCGATTTTCTTGGATGACGTGAACCCCTTTAACGGCCCGTTGATGTTCATCCCTGGTAGTCATAAAAAGGGTGTGATTGAGGCCAAGCACGATCTCACTACAACGAGCTATCCGCTCTGGACAGTTGATAACGCACTCATTACGCAGCTAGTTGCCCGTGCGGGTGACAAAAATGGCGGCATCGTCAGCCCAACCGGTCCAGCGGGTTCAATGATTTTGTTTCATAGCTGTTTGGTGCATGCCTCGGCCAGCAACCTATCGCCCTGGAACCGCAACGCGGTTTACTTAAGCTTGTGTGCAGTCTCGAATCACATTCGTCGTCACAAGCGCCCTGAATTCATCGCACATCGTGATTTCACGCCGATTGAATGCTTGCCCGATGACTGCCTGACCAAGCCCTACCCGATCGACTTGCCTTGGGGTAAAGGCATGCCCGCGAGTGCACTCGAAACTTCACTTGAAGAAGTGCAGGTGGCTGCATGAGTTTGCACGCAAAGCTGTTACAACGTGCCGCAGCCAATCGCCCAATTCGTATTGGATTAATCGGAGCTGGAAAATTCGGTTCGATGTATCTGTCGCAAATCCCTCGTACGCCTGGCGTGCATTTGGTCGGGATTGCGGATTTGTCTCCAACGGCTGCGCGCACCAATCTTGCGCGCGTTGGTTGGGAGCCAGAGCGCCTGAATGCCAAGTCGCTGGATGACGCCGCTAAAAACGGCACCACCTTTATCACTGAAGACTGGCAAGCCCTGGTGCGTCATCCTTCGATTGACGTAGTGGTTGAATGCACTGGCTCGCCGATGCATGCTGTTGACCATATTCTTGAGGCTTTCGCGTATAAAAAGCACGTAGTCAACGTTACCGTTGAGGCTGATGCATTTTGTGGCCCCTTACTGGGCTCGCGTGCCTTGGCCGCTGGCGTGGTCTATTCGCTTGCCTTTGGTGACCAGCCTGCCTTGATCTGTGATCTAGTTGACTGGGCGCGCACCTGCGGCTTTCCAGTAGTGGCCGCGGGTCGTGGTCACAAATGGTTGCCGCATTTTTCAGAGTCGACACCCGAGACCGTTTGGGGCTTTTATGGCTTGACCCCCGAGCAAGCCGAGCGGGGTGGCTTAAATCCCAAAATGTTCAATAGCTTTTTAGATGGCTCTAAGCCGTCGATTGAAAGCACGGCTGTTTCGAATGCGACCGGGTTAGGCGTGCCTTCCAATGGGTTGCTCTATCCGCCCGCCAGTGTTGAAGATATCCCTTTTGTGACAAGACCCATCAGCGAAGGCGGCGTGCTTGAGCGTAAAGGCATGGTTGAAGTGATCTCTAGTCTTGAAAAAGACGGCCGCGTGATTCCGTACGATATTCGAATGGGCGTTTGGGTAACAGTCGAAGCTGAGACTGATTACATCAAGAACTGTTTTGAAGAGTACAACGCTCACACCGATCCAACAGGGCGTTATTTCACGCTGTACAAGCGTTGGCACTTAATTGGGCTTGAGGTTGGCATGAGCGTTGCCAGCGTGGCCTTGCGCGGCGAGGCTACCGGTGTTGCCACCGGCTGGAACGCTGACGTGGTGGCCACTGCTAAACGCGACTTAAAGCCAGGCGATATGCTTGATGGTGAGGGTGGCTATACCGTATGGGGTAAATTGTTGCCCGCCTCAACTTCGAAGCGGATGGGTGGCTTGCCGCTTGGGATGGCGCACAATGTGAAGGTGTTGCGGGCTGTCGCAAAAGGGCAGAGCTTGTGTTGGGATGACGTGCAGATGGATCCCAACACCGCAGCCTTCAAGATCAGGCGCGAGATGGAATCGGCTTATACGTTTTGAATCGTTGGTGATATTTCATGAATGAATCAACTAGTGAAACACGACAGCCTCCAGTTGAGTACGTCGTTGGTTGTTTATTTTGTGATGCACAAATCACCGATCGTGCGCGTATCGTTGAAGAAAACGAGTTTGCCTACGCGACGCGCGATGCGTATCCCGTGACATCTTTTCATACCTTGTTTATTCCAAAACGACACACTATTGATTATTTTGGTTTAACCGAGGCTGAGGCCGCTGCGATTCATGCGCTGATTCATTCGCAAAAAAAGATAATTGATGCGCTTGATCCGACCATTGGCGGCTACAACATTGGCATGAATTGCGGCGAAATCGCTGGGCAGTCTGTCTGGCATTGCCATGTGCATTTGATCCCAAGGCGCTTGGGTGATGCAGAGTTTCCGAAGGGGGGAGTCAGACACGTCATCCCCTGGAAAGGGCGTTACGTCGATCCAAACAGTTGATCGACTGGCCAGTCGCGCCACATCCCCACCTCAACGACCGCAGCCTCGGTGGGGGCGCTCACGGGTAATGTGGTGCACGGGCTTTGCCAGCAAGGTTTGTGGGTGGATGGCCGTTATATTGGTCGTTAATATCATTAAAAGTAATATATAATTTACAAATACTTGTTTAATGTAATTTATATATATCAATAAAGATAATGAAAAATGACCCAACCTTATCTTTTATCGTTCGGCAGGCGCTCGAGAATCTTGGCTTGAACGTTCGAACGGCTAGGCTTCGCCGCGGCGAAACCGAAGAGATGGCGGCGCAACGTGCCGGCGTGTCGCGGCCGACGTGGCGGCGACTTGAGGCCGGTCACCCGTCTGTATCTGTTGGGTTAGCCTTTGAGGCTTTGCAGTTGTACGGCTTTAGCGAACAGCTGTTTTCTCTTGCTGACCCCGATCTAGATGCCGAAGGTCGCTCTAAAGAGGCAGCGCGTCGACCGTTGCGTGGACGCGCAATGAATGAGTGATCAGTCTCATGGCTAAAACGACCTCCTCGGCAAACTCCCCAAAAGTTCTCGAGCCAACACTTTTTGTTGGAATCGAAATTCGCGGTGTGAATCACTTCGTGGGAGAACTGCGGTGCGCGCAAAGTACGCAAGATTTCGTTGCGAGTTTTCAATACGCGCCAAGCTACTTATCGCTCGCTCAAAGTGGGCATGCTTTTGCTCTTGACCCGATCAATTTGCCATTGCGTACCGACCCATACAAAACAACTGGTCGGCATTCGATCTTAGGAGTTTTATTTGATGCGGCCCCCGACGCCTGGGGCCGCACCGTGATGGCGTTGGACGAAGGTGTTTCAAGCGTGAGTCTGACCGAGGCAAGGGTATTGCTGAAGGGTAAAGGAGCAGGTGTTGGTGCTATTTTTTTCACTACACAGCCCTTTGAATCAGGCTTTGCCCTGCCTGTTTACCCAACAAGTCGTCTGGATCAGGTGCCCGAGTTATATGAAATTGTTAGACGAATCGAAAATGGTCTGACACTTGATATGCACAGTCGAGCGTTATTGAAGAGTTCTTGGGATATTGGCGGCGCGAGACCGAAAGCGGTCGTGCAAGATGTAGATGGTGCTCAATGGATCGCAAAGTTCCCTCGAGGTATCGACACCTTTAGTCGTCAACGCGTCGAATGGGCGAATCTACAGATGGCGAAAGAGATAGGCGTGCAGGTGCCTGCTGCGCAATTGATCGAACTCGACGGAGACGACTGCGCTTTGTTAGTTAGACGTTTTGATCGGACAGTTCAGCCTGGTCACAATCAAGTCCTAGGGCGACAACACTACATCAGTGCGGCTTCGTTGATCAGCCCGCCCGCTGACTTTGACAAATACAAAATGGATACGGCGTTTGGCGCCAGTTATTTTTCTTATGCACGCATTGCCGACGTTGTGCGACGTTTGAGTACCCATGCTGCGAGCGATTTGACCGAACTGTATGCACGTATGGTACTCAATGTACTAGTTCATAACACTGACGATCACTTAAAAAACACAGGCTTCTTGCTTGATGCGAGCAGTCAGTCGTATGGTCTGCGCTTGGCACCATTATTCGATGTCGTGACGCAAGAGGGTGGTTCGCTACACATGTTGCATTTAGGTCCGGGGGCAAATAAAACTCGGTCGTATCAATCAGGCCGCCTTGGCTCACTAGATAACGTATTGTCTGGAGCTAAAAGTTGTGCAATCAAATCTGCCGCTGCAAGTGCCATCATCGAGCGTGTACAAAGTGTCTTTGAGCGGCGACTTGAGTTTTATCAACAAGCGAAGATGCAACAGCAAGACATTGATTCGGTAGAGGCTTGCGTCATGCAGAGGGGTTAACGTTTTCTAACTCCAGCAGTGAAACCTAGTTCCTGACATTTCCTAGCGCTAAAGGACGGGGCTTCTAAGCCTTAGGATATTTGCACTACAGCGCACAAGTTCTGAAACCTGAGTAGATGTCGCGACGCTCGGGGGTAAAAAAATTGCGGTACTGCACATGCCTTAACACTGAATGCGTGACGCGCGCGGCACCGCGTAAAACTTTGCGTGTACCAAACCAGGGGGCCGAATATTCGGCGTACGGGTGCACGACAAAGCCGTCAAACGGTTCAAACGTATCTTGCGTCCACTCCCAGATTTCGCCCCAGTGAAAGTTTGGAATGGTGCGCGCGGCGCAATCCCACTCAGCTTCAGTGGGTAAGCGGCGCCGCGCCCAAGCGCAGTAGGCTTGGGCATCGTCCCAAGATAGATGAACGGCTGGCCCTTGCATGTTCATTGGCGCCCAAACGCCAAAGGTTTGAATATCGAAGCTCGAGCCAGCACGGCGAACGTATAGTGGCAAGCGATGCCCGGTGGCCGCGGTAAAGCCCATATATTGGGCCCAACAAACGGGCGCCATGTCGATTTCAAATGCTTTGAGTGCGACTGGGCGGGCGGCGAGTTCGTTATCAAAACAAAACTGGCCTGATGCAGAGCCTAGTGTCCAAACTTGAGCGGGCACACGTGTTGTTGTTTTGTGTGACCGAGGCTCGTTGGCTTTGGCTTTCGCATGAGTACCAGCATTGGGGTTAGCCTGATTTACGTGCTCGCTTACCCACATCAACTCAAAGGGTATTGCTAAAGCTTGCGCCATATAAGCACCCGCCTCAAGGTGCATGGCTTCGTGTTGTAACACCAGCCAGTAAAAATAAAGTGTCGAGCCGCTCTCTGCGTCAATCTGTAACAACGCGAGAGTTTGCTCCAGGGTCTGTTCAGCGTACTTTAGGCAAGTCTCGCGTGTTAGAAGTGCTTGATCCCAGCGCGTCACGTGTTGTACTTTAGCGCTGTCAAACCATTGGTCAGATGTGATGAGCAAAGACGTATTTTGAGGACGCCCGATTTGCCAATCCGTGCCCTCAGATCGATGCTTGTTGCGGCCGATCCAGTATTCTTGAAACCAGGCGATGTGACCAAGCTCCCAAAGGGGGGGATTGAACTCCGGCTGATAGGGAATGTGTAGTCGATTGGCACGTTCATACGCTCGAAACGCGCTGAGCGTATGCGTACGCAGTTCTTGTAGTGCCGCGGTAAGCTCTTGCGCTTTAGCCTGACGCATCAATTTTAGTGACCTTCAATGTTTATAGCCGCTCAAACTCGCAAGCTCAATGTTGTCATTGTAAGTCCGGCGCTAGCGAGTACCAACAACGGCAATTGGCAGACCGCTAAGCGTTACTCCAACATGCTGTCAAAGAATTTTTCAGTACGAATCCTGCAAGAGTGGGATGGCGCTCAGACCGATGCCGTGTTGATTGCTTTGCATGCGCGTCGCAGCTACCAATCGATCAAGGCTTGGCATGCGGCGCGGGGCTCTAAAGGTTTGGTCGTGGTGCTCACCGGTACCGATCTCTATCGCGATATCAAGCAAGATCCACAGGCGCAGCAGTCGCTGCATTGGGCGGCGCGACTGGTGGTGCTGCAAGGGGCGGGTTTAGCCGAGCTGCCTGCTACGTTGCGCGACAAAGCGCAAGTGTTATTTCAATCAACGACCACGCGTCAGACCTTGCCAAAAACTAAACGTCGTGTGCGAGCAGTGATGGTGGGCCATTTGCGTACTGAAAAATCCCCTCAAACTTTTTTTGAGGCGGCTGTCTTGTTAGCCAAACACAAGGACATTGAGCTGTGCCACATTGGAGGCGAACACGACCTCGCTTTAGCGCAACAGGCGCAGCAAACGGCGGTTCATTATCCCAATTATCAGTTTTTGGGTGCACGTAGTCATGAACAAACGCGACGATATATTCAGCGCTCGCACGTTTTGGTGCACGCCAGTGTGATGGAGGGGGGCGCCCATGTGATTATGGAGGCCGTTTGCAGCGGTGTGCCAGTACTCGCCTCGCGGATTGCAGGCAATATTGGAATGCTAGGTGAAGACTATGCAGGATTTTTTACAGTCGGTGACTCGCACGATCTAGCGAGCTTGCTATTGAAATTTAGAAATGAACCAGCGTTTGTGGCTCAATTACAAGCGCAGTGTGCGGCCCGTGCCACTTTATTTGAACCCGCTCACGAATGTAGCGGATTGATTACAATCGTTCAAAACCTCTTGCCCTAGGAACCTTCATGGCTACTAATGAACCTCGTCTGACTTCGCTCTCACATGGCGGCGGCTGTGGCTGCAAGATCGCGCCTGCAGTGTTGTCTGAAATTTTAAAAGGCACGTTGCAGATGCCGATTCCGAAAGAGTTGATGGTAGGAATCGCCACTGCAGATGATGCGGCCGTGTACAAAATCAACGATGAACAAGCGTTGATTGCAACGACCGATTTTTTTATGCCCATCGTTGACGACCCGTATGACTTTGGTCGTATCGCAGCCACCAATGCCATTAGCGATGTCTACGCCATGGGCGGTAAGCCGATTTTGGCGCTTGCCTTGGTTGGCATGCCGATCAATGTCCTATCCACCGATACCATCGGAAAAATCCTAGCTGGCGGTGCCTCTGTGTGTAACACCGCAGGGATCCCGATCGCAGGTGGTCACACGATTGATTCAGTCGAGCCAATTTACGGCTTGGTGGTGTTGGGCTTGATTCATCCTGATCGCGTCAAGCGCAATGATGGTGCGCGTAAGGGTGACGTAATGGTGCTGGGCAAACCTATCGGTGTCGGAATTTTATCGGCCGCGCTCAAAAAAGAAGCGTTAGATGCAACGGGTTATGAATCGATGCTTTCTAATGCAACAAAGCTCAACACCCCTGGTCCTGAGCTTGCTGAGCTGTCGGGCGTGCACGCCTTGACCGACGTAACTGGCTTTGGTCTGGCTGGCCATGCGCTAGAGATTGCGCGTGGCGCAAAGTTAAGCGCGCATATCAAGTGGGCAGATGTCCCCTTGCTGCCTAACGTATCGGCTCTGATTAAAGCTGGGATGGTGACCGGTGCCTCGGCCCGTAATTGGGATGGCTATGGCAAAGAGATCAAGCTTGCCGCTGGACTGCCTGCTGATTGCCAAACCTTGTTGTCTGACCCCCAAACCAGTGGTGGGTTGTTGGTCTGCTGCTCGCCCGAAACAGTGCCTGAAGTGTTGGCGGTGTTTGGCCGACACGGGTTTAATGATGCGGCCGTGATTGGCAGCATTGGCGAGGCGCAAACAACGCGTCTGTTGATCGAGTAATGCCTAAGCTTGACGCTTGGTTTAGCTCGCAATAATGACCCCCGTCGAGTCCTCTGTGGCACGGTGGCTGATGTCCAAGCTTGGCGCTTCGCTTGGGCGACTAGGTTGTTTGGGTGTGTTGCTGCTGGCGCAGGCGCTGATGCAGATTTCTTTTGCCCAGCCCTTGGTAGTTGGCTCAAAACGTTTTACCGAGTCATATATTCTTGGCGAGATCGTGAGCCAAGCGGTGACGGCAGCAGGACACGACCGGGTGATGCTGAAGTCTGGTCTGGGTAACACGGGTATTGTGTTATCGGCGTTACGCAGCGGTGAAATCGACCTCTATCCCGAATACACCGGCACCATCACGCGCGAGATTTTGAAAACGGAGCAGGTCTTGTCGCTTGCAGAGATCAATGCACGTCTCTTGCCAAGCGGGCTGCAAGCGGGCGTCTTGCTGGGTTTTGATAACTCTTATGTCTTGGCGGTTCGGCGCGACGTTGCCGAAAAATTGCAACTGCGTAGCATTTCTGATTTGGCGAAGCACTCCGAGTTGATTTTAGGATTGTCCCATGAATTCATTGGACGCAGCGATGGCTGGAAGGGCTTAGCTAACAGATATCAACTGAGCAAACTCGCGCCAAAGGGCTTGGATCACGGCCTGGCATACGAGGCGATCAGAGCGCGACAAATTGATGTGATGGATGCCTATGGCACGGATTCAAAGTTGCTGCGGGATCGACTCGTAGTCCTGCAAGATAATTTGAATTTTTTTCCAACGTATGACGCACTTTTGTTATATCGCTCGGATGTGCCAACCAGGTTTGCGAGTACATGGAAAGTGCTGTCTGCGTTGCAGAACACAATTTCTCAACAGACAATGGGTGAGTTAAATGCCCGCGCTGAAGTCGATGGCCAGCCTTTTGCTGTCGTCGCTCGCGATTTTTTGCGAGGACAAGGTCAGGGGCAAGTGCAAGGATCAGGGCAAGTGCAAGTGCAAGGGCAAGGGCAAGGGCAAGCGCAAGTGCAAGGGCAAGGATCGGGGCAAGTGCAAGTGCAAGTGCAAGGGCAAGCGCAAGGATCAGGGCAAGTGCAACATCAGGTTCAGGTTCAGGGTACAACAAGCGCAACTGGGGTAGAGGGCAATTTGCCGCACGCCGAGCGCGCTTCGACTCGACAATCTTTTATGCACGTATTATTTGGCCCTGATTTTTGGCGGTTGAGCGGGCAGCATCTATTCTTGGTGTTGGTGTCTTTGCTCTTAGCGATCGCGGTAGGAATCCCTTCGGGCGTGTTAATTTTTTATCGGCCTGGGGCAGGGCAGATTGTGTTGTCTGTCAGCAGTGTGATTCAAACAATCCCCTCACTTGCACTGTTGGCCTTTTTAATTTCTCTGTTTGGTTTAATCGGAACAATCCCGGCGATCGTGGCATTATTTTTGTACGCGCTGTTGCCGATCATTCAAAGTACGCATGCGGGTTTGAGCGAGATCTCGCCTTCAATGCGTCAGGCGGCCACTGCCTTGGGCCTTGGTGCTCGCGATCAACTCTGGTTTATTGAACTGCCTTTGGCGCGCACCGTGATTTTGAGTGGTATCAAAGTATCGGCGGTAATGAGTGTGGGTACTGCAACGATCGCTGCTTTCGTGGGGGCTGGCGGCTTTGGCGAGCGTATCGCTCAAGGTCTGGCCTTGAATGACACGTCGATGCTCTTGGCTGGTGCTATACCATCGGCGGGTTTGGCGTTGTTGATGCAATACGGGTTTTTTGTATTTGAGCGTAGGCTGAGCCGACGTACAAATTAACGAGATGCGCAGACATCCATCTCGTTCAGGAGGAGGTCAACACTTCCAATTCGCTTCGCTGCTACCCAGTGGCCCAGAAGGCTGATCCCATTGCATACTGATCCCAGAGACATCAACTGGCCAATGCAACCGCCGCGCAGCACCCCAGAAGGTATCTTCAATTGCAGGGGCTTGATCTGCCTCGGTTTCTTGCGCTAACGCCTGATTACTTTTCTCTGCGTGGTTAAGGGTTGTCATGAGCAGCGCCCCTGTTCGTGCGAGCGAGGCCCGCGCGATGCTGCCCGCACCAGTTCGTAGTCGCACCTCAAGGCCACGCAACGCAGCGGTAGCTAAGATATAGCCAGTCGCGTGATCAAGTGCCTGTACCGGTAAAGGTTTTGGTGTGGCGCTGCCTGCGAGTTGTTGCCCCGCGTGCGCAATGCCAGTACTCATTTGTACCAAGCTATCAAAGCCGCGACGATGTTTCCAGGGGCCAGTAAAACCGTAGGCATCTAACGAGACATCCACCAAGCCTGGTCTGATTGTTTGTCGTTGCTCTGCATCGAGGCCCAGCGCTGACAACGCATCGCTGCGATAACCGTGCACAAGGATATCGGCTCCGCTTAGCAAGCTGATCCAACGTTCGCGCTCAGAGGCATTGCGCAAATCAAGGCGAGTGCAGCGCTTACCGAGGGTCATCTCTGGTGCTAACGTCGGCTCATCCCACCAGGGTGGGTCGACACGCAAGACTTCAGCACCTAAGCCCGCAAGCATGCGGGTGGCCGAAGGCCCTGCCAAGACGCGCGTCATATCAAGTACCCTAAGGCCTTGCAGCGGACGGTCGCGGTTGAACTCCCAAAAGGGTTTGGCTATCGGGGCGCCAGGCTGCCAGTGCAGCAGAGGTTCGTTCAGTACGGCTTGGCCTTGTGCGTGAGCCTGCCAGTCTTGCCATGAGCGCATCGTTGCTGCACAGCCCCCTTCAGCTAAAACCCTGGCTTCAAGTGCGTCAGCATTCCAGGTGGCAACGGCTTGCGCAACATCGGCACGTCCGTTGGGCGCAGCGAGCTTGAGTGCGCGTAGAGCGGCGGCCCGGTGGTGTGAGGCGTTGGTGTGTAGCCTGATCCATCCATCAGCGGTTTGATAGTCACCCACCACAAAATCTTCAGCAGAAGGGGGTGTCCAGCCGCTTGGACGCAGCGAGTACGCAAACCAAAACGAGGCGAGGCGGCGATCGACGTTGACGGTTTTTATTGAAGCTGAGGCGTTTGTTGGAGTTGCACCGTGCGCAAACGCCGCAGCTATCGCAGCAGGCACTGACGCGGAATCCATGACACCACGCGCTGAAACGAAATCCATGGCACCAAGCGCTAGTGTTTGGTCACCTTTCGACACTAAATCAATTGCTTCAAGTAAAGAGCTGAGCGCGAGCCCTGCGGCACCCATTGCCGCGGCGGCTAAATCTGTGACTGCAAAGACCGAAGGTAGCTCGCCTGCACCCGTGAACCTCACCCGATTCAATTGCAGTTCGCTGCCTTGTGCTGCAAGCCAGATCGCTTTGAGTAGCTGCGGGGCTAAATTGTTTGAGTTGATGAGAATCGACATATTGTGTGCAAGCTGATCTAGGTCAAGGTGTTGAGTGAAAGACTGTGTGAAAGTCGTGTTTTAGGCATAGCCAGCAAAAAGAACGGCGTTGAGTAGGACGATCTAAGAAGAACTACTGGTATCATTTAAGATAATAACAATTCTCATTTAGAGGTCGGCGCTCAGGCGGGTGATGCAACCATTACATACAGCGCAAGTTGGGCAGTTATATCGGATCGCTGAGGTTCAGGCAAACGCCCTGATGCCCGGTTGCGATCGACAGCTCAATGAACTCGGTTTCTTGGTGGGTGAGCAGGTCATGGTTCTGCGGCGCGCAATGCTTGGTGCTGATCCGCTTGTCGTTCGTATTGGCATGTCAACCTTTGCGTTGCGTGCCGCTGAGGCGGCGTTGGTCGGTGTGTACCTCGATTCCGACACTACGTCAGCAGCGGACGGCATTGCGTGATTGAAGCGCCGATCCATCTCTACCCCACCGGCCCGCTTGTGGCGCTGGTGGGTAATCCCAATTGCGGTAAAACTGCTTTGTTCAATCGCCTCACCGGGAGCCGCCAAAAGGTGGCCAATTACGCTGGGGTGACGGTCGAGCGCAAAGAAGGTCGGCTTGTGACGCCTGGTGGTAAAAGCCTTCGCATACTTGACTTACCCGGCACGTATAGTTTGTATCCACGCTCGCTTGATGAGCGCGTCACGTGCGACGTGCTGGCGGGTCGTGCGGCAGGCGAAAAACGCCCCGACCTAGTCGTTTGTGTCGTCGATGCAACCAACTTGCGTCGCAGCTTGCGACTGGTCTTGGCCGTGCAGCGCATGCGCTTACCCTTTGTCGTAGCCTTAAATATGTCTGACGAGGCGTTTGCGCGCGGGATCCGGATCGATGAGGCGCTTCTGGCTGCCAAGCTTGGCGTTCCAGTGGTGGCGACTGTCGCCATTGAGATGCAGGGTGATCAGGCGCTGCGCACGCTCCTCGATGACGCGGCTGTCTGGCAAGCCAGCACGTTCGAATCTGATTTACCTGAGGCCGAACAAAACCTACAGCTTGATCACGAGCGTGTTCAGTCAATTTTACGAGCACTCAATCTGGATCGCATCACTCCGGATGAGACCACTGCGAAGATTGATCGCGTGCTGTTGCATCCCGTGCTAGGCCCTGTGATTTTGATGCTGTTGTTGTTTCTGATTTTTCAGGCAATGTTTAGCTGGGCAGCTTTGCCAATGGAGTGGATCAAAGACGCCACGACTTGGTTTTCAGAACAGGTGGTTCAGTGGTTACCCGATAACTGGCTGCGCAGCCTGTTAGTCGATGGCATCATCGCAGGTGCTGGTGCCGTAATTGTTTTTTTGCCGCAGATTTTGATTTTGTTTGGTTGGATTTTGATTCTCGAAGAGTCGGGCTACCTGCCTCGCGCGGCCTACTTGCTTGATCGCCTCATGGGCTCAGTCGGGTTATCTGGGCGTTCTTTCATCCCCCTCTTGTCGAGCTTTGCGTGCGCGATCCCTGGCATCATTGCGATTCGCACGATACCCAATGCACGCGATCGTGTCGTGACAATGTTAATTGCACCGTTGATGACGTGCTCTGCGCGCTTGCCAATTTATGCACTATTGATTGCAGCCTTTATCCCCCAAAAAACAATCGCTGGTTTTTTGCAATTGCAGGGCCTGGTGATGTTTGTGCTTTATCTGGCTGGCATTTTGGGGGCGATGGCAGTGGCATGGCTATTAAAAACACTCACTGCTGCAGGCCGCCAGGTGCGCCCCTTGATGATGGAGTTACCCACCTATCGTCGCCCGCATCTGCGCAATATTTTGATGGGCTTATTACATCGCGCCCAACTATTTATGCGCCGCGTCGGTGGTGTGATTATGGTGTTGACGATTGCCTTATGGTTTTTGGCTAGTTTTCCAGGTGCGCCTGAAGGTGCCACCAATGCAGCAATTGAATATAGTTTTGCGGGCATGCTTGGCCAGGCCTTGGCAGTTGTGTTGGCTCCAATTGGTTTTAACTGGCAGATATCGATTGCCTTGATACCTGGTATGGCTGCACGCGAAGTGGCGATTAGTGCGCTTGGTACGGTCTACGCACTTTCGGCGACTGGTGCCTCGGCGGCAGATAATTTGGGGCCCTTGTTGGCGCAGCAATGGAGTTTGCCAACAGCCTTAGCGATGCTTGCTTGGTATGTCTTTGCGCCGCAATGTATTTCGACCATCGCAACCCTCAAGCGCGAAAGCGGTGGTTGGACAGTCCCTGTGATTGCCACCACGTATTTATTTGTATTGGCATACCTTGCCGCATTTATCACCTATCGCGTCGCGCTAGCCTTATCGTGAAAAACGTCATCGTTTTTATCCGAAGTATGCAGTTTTTAGGGACACAAATTGTGTCTTATCCGCTGCTCTATCAAATCAAACAGTTTTGGCCTGCATGCACGTTGCGCGTTGTGGCGCAAGACGCTGTGGGTCAGCATTACCTGACCTTACCGTGGGTGGATGCGTTTACTCAGGCCGATACCTTGCCTGAGGTGTATCGGGCGCTGGACGGCAGCGCAGATATGGTGATTGCACTGCACTTTGCCAGCGAAAAATACGGTATTGCTGCTTTGCTAAAGCGTCCAACGTATCGCTTGGGTTTCAAAAATGGTCGCGTTACGGATTTTGTCTGGACGCATTCGCACCGCAAAGATTTTTCTGAATACATGGGGTTAGCAAATCTGCGAGTGTTAGCGGCTTTTAAAGATTTTGATCCCGCGCAAGCGGCGCGGCAGTTTGTGCAAGCCTTGGCAGCCATCGAAGGCGGGGCCTCAACGGTTTGTTCTCCTGAGCTCGCCAATGCGAACGACCTGCCGAAGAGTCGCTCGCAACCTCTCGAATCAAGCACTCAGTCAGCGAGTGTTGATGACATAAATACCGCAGAGATCGTCTTGATGCCGGGCGGCGGTGCCGGTGAGTACAAACGCTGGCCGATCGAACACTATGTGGCGCTGGCTGACTTATTCAAGTCGACAGTCCTCCCGCAAGCGAGGTTTTGTTTTGTGATGGGCCCGGACGAAGCCGAGCAACATCGTTGGCTACAAAGCCTTGGACGCAGTGATTTTGTCTTTCTCATGACACGCCCGATTGCTGACATTGCAAAGGCGGTGATGGCTGCCAAACTGGTGGTCGCAAATGATTGCGGTCCGTCGCATTTGGCGCAATTTTCTGGCGTCCCTTATGTGGGTGTGTTTCACGAAAGCAATCGCGAATGGTTCTGGGCACGTGACACCAGCGTCGATGTTTTACCGCAAGATGGCACGAACGAGATTAAAAACGTCACGCCCGAACAGGTCTTGGCCGCATCGCGGCGGGTCTTGAACGCCGGTTGATGCTCACCTGGGCAGCAACGTGGCGGTTTTTGAGCGCTAAGTGCCGCACGCTATTGGTTGGGCCGAAAGGTGTGTTTCGTGATCAGCGATATGTGTGTCTGACTCAGGATTGTGCGATCACAGTGTTACGAAGCGTACCGATTCCAGTGATTTCAACTTCACAGACGTCACCTGGTTTCATGTTGCGTGGCGCACCGTCTGTACCCATCCAAATGATATCGCCCGGGTAAAGGGTGCAGTACTTGCTAATCTCGACAATATAGGTTTCTACGTCGTGGTGCATATCGCCGGTGGCGAAGCGCTCAACCTCTTCATTATTTAAGCGAACAATCGTCGTCATCTTGCGGTAGTCAAGATCAGTGGCGATCCATGGCCCCATTGGGTTAAACGTGTCACAGTTCTTGGCGCGCCAGTTGGTGCGGTCACTGCGTTGCCAGTTTCTTTCGCTTACATCGTTGCCGATAGTCCAACCAAAAACGTGCTCTAAGGCGTTTTCGGGTTGAATAAATCTGCCTTCTTTACCGATGACAACAACGAGTTCGCCCTCATACTGAAAGTCTTCGCCGGCATCTTTGGGTTTGATGATCGGATCGTTTTGCCCACAAAGCGCATTATTGGCTCGATAGGCTACATCGGGCCGCGGTGGAAAGTTTGGTTCAACACCCGTACGCTTTGCGATCGCGATGATATGAGCAGGGTAATTGAGCCCGACGCAATAAAAAGTGGGTGGTACGACTGGAGCAAGAAGCTTGACCGAGGATAGTGGATATTTGGCGCCTGTTTCGGTTGGGTTTCCCCAGGGCATTCCGTGTACCACTACGATTTCATCATCATGAAGCCAGCCATATTCGATGACGTTATTTTTTTTAAAGCGACACCATCTCTTACTCATAAATTTCTCCTGTTGATGACTCGATCATTTTGGATGAAACTAGACTCTTTTTCGCCGCCGTCTCTAACTGAACGCACGGCTATGATTATGTAACCTTTGTTGCTGAGCGATGACCCGGATTGAGTGAGTCCCCTCCTTCAGGTCACATCGCTAGGGGCATATGTGGAGTATCCACAAACTCAAGAAGATTGCGATTGAGTTCAGCAATATGGTTGCAGCCAAGGTAGGCCAGGGTCCGACTAATTTCTTCGTGATAAAACTGGATCGCGCGTGCGACACCGGCCTCTTGAGCGATCGTCGCGCCCCAGAGTGTTGAGCGACCGATCAAAACTAAGTTTGCCCCAAGTGCAAGCGCTTTGACGACGTCACTGCCACGACGAAAGCCGCTGTCTACGATGATGGTGGTTTTATGTCCTACCGCATCGACAATGCCAGGCAAGACTTCTATGGGTGCCATCGAGCTATCAAAGTTTCGACCGCCATGATTAGATACAACGATGCCATCCGCCCCTTTTGCAATGGCGCGTTCAGCATCTTGTGGCGTCAGAATCCCCTTGACGATGAGCTTTCCAGGCCACATATCGCGCAGTATTGATAAGTCGTCCCAAGACAGTGAGTCATTTTTAGTTTTGCGTTCGGCAGACGAGACCTGGGTATAGCGCTCTTTGAGTTCGGTTGGATAGTTTTCGCGTTTGGGCATCCCTGTTGTGACCAAATATCTGCCCAACACGGTCAACAACCACGCCGGATGCGTTAAGACATCAAGTGTATTTTTTCGGTTATAGCTAAAGGGAGCCGTAAACCCATTACGAACATTGTATTCACGGTTGGTATTGACAGGGCCATCAACGGTGACGACCAACGCCTCATAGCCCGCACGTTTCGCGCGCTCGACCAGCATGTGCGACAGCTTGACATCAGACCACATGTAAAGCTGAAACCACAAGGTGCCACCGACTAGGTTGGCAACGTCCTCCATGCTGGTGGTTGAACCGGTTGCTAAAGTAAACGGGATATTTGCTGCTTTGGCTGCACGTGCGAGTGCTAGTTCGCCCTTGTAGGCAAGCATTCCGGCCGCCCCAGTTGGTGCGATAGCGATAGGCATGTCATGGCTTTTGCCAAACAGAGAGATCCTTTGATCCCGTTTTGAGACATCAACCAAAACCTGTGTTTTTAGTTTGATACGCTCGAATGCAGCGCGATTATTGCGCAGCGCAACCTCGTCTTCAGTGCCTCGATCGACGAACTCAAAGAGCCACTTCGGCAGCCGTTTTTTGGCCATCATGCGAAGGTCGTGCACATTTTGTGCATCGCTTGGGTTAATCTTAAACATGAATGAATCCTTGTCTCGTTGCGCGTGAGAGTGGCTGGGGTAATCGGGCCAACTCTGAGCGTTGATTTCGATCAACCGTTATATTTTCATTTAATGTACTACAGTGTGGAGGCTATATTCTGCGCTTGAGTCCTTGAGGTGCTGGCGGCTACACATGAGTGACAACGCAAGACACTAAAAGACAATACAAGACAACGTAAGACAGTATTTAAAAGCGTAAGAAAAACAAAGTATCTTTGTCAGGAGTTTCTATGAATACAAATAAGCCCATCCCCAGTCCGCTCACAGTGACGGGGTTGAACGTTCACAACTCAGTTGGGCACGCGATTGTGCGCGCGCTCAAGCGCCACGGTGTCGAGTGCACCTTTGGCCAAAGTCTGCCCACCATGTTTCAGTTGTCGGCAGAAGAGGGCGGCATTAAGCAGATTGTGTACCGCACCGAAAACGCGGGTGGCTATATGGCTGATGCGTATGCACGACTGACTGGTAAGCCAGGTATTGTGACGGCTCAAAATGGTCCGGCTGCAGCGCTGTTAGTCGCGCCGCTTGCCGAGGCGCTCAAAGCGTCGATTCCGGTGATTGCTTTGGTGCAAGATGTGAGCCGTCTGCAAACCGATAAAAATGCTTTCCAAGATTTAGATCACATTGGCATGTTCAGCGCCGTCTCAAAATGGGTGCGCCGTGTCAATGAACCAAGCCGTGTTGATGACTATATTGATCAGGCCTTTACGATGGCCTGCTCGGGGCGCCCTGGGCCTGTGGTGTTGCTGTTTCCGAGTGATGTGCTCACCGAACCGTTGGTGCCTTCAACGCGTACCGCATGCTTGGGGCAGTATCCCTTAGACCCAACGGTTGCCTCTCCTGAGGCAGTGCGTCATGCCGCTGAATTGTTAGCAAAGGCCGAGCGTCCGCTTGTGATTGCCGGGGGCGGTGTGCATCTGTCGCACGGCCACGCCGCGCTGACGCGTCTGATGGACGAGGGACACTTGCCGGTAGCCACCACTGTGATGGGCAAGGGAACAATCGATGAGCGACATCCGCTTGCCGTGGGTGTGGTTGGCTATTTTATGGGCCCTAATGGTGCTACGCGCTATCAGCGCAAGCTTGTTACCGAAGCCGATGTCGTGCTGTTGGTGGGCAATCGTACCAATCAAAACGGTACTGATTCATGGCAGCTGTATCCAAAAAATGCCCATTACATTCACTTGGATATCGATGGCACTGAAGTGGGTCGCAACTACGAGGCAACGCGTTTGGTGGGTGATGCAGGGCTGACACTCGATGCCTTGGCTGAAGCTCTTGGCACACTGGATCTGTCAAAGCGTCGCGGTCAACGCGCTGCACTCGAGGCGAGCATTCAAACCGCGCGTGACACGTATTTAAAAGAATCAGCGTCAGTACGTTTGTCAGCGCAGGTACCCATTCGTCCCGAGCGAGTCATGCATGAGCTACAAAAACGCCTGACCGGTGATACGGTGATGGTCGCTGATGCAAGCTACTCTTCAATCTGGATCGCAAACTGTTTAACGTCAGTTAAGAGTGGCATGCGCTTTATTACGCCACGCGGGTTGGCTGGCTTGGGCTGGGGGTTTCCGATGGCGTTGGGTGCAAAAGTTGCACGCCCACAATCAGAGGTCTATTGCTTGGCGGGTGATGGTGGTTTTGGACACGTCTGGTCAGAGCTTGAAACCGCGCGTCGCATGGGTTTGAAGGTAACGCTGATCGTGTTGAACAACGGCATCTTGGGCTATCAAAAGCACGCCGAAAATGTTAAGTTCGGTGCGCACACCAGTGCGGTTGATTTTTATCCAGTCGATCACTCCGCGATCGCGCGCAACTGTGGCTGTCAAGGTATCCGGGTCACAGACCCCGAGCAATTGAATCAAGCCCTTGATGCTGCACGCGCGAGCGAGGTCACCACGCTCATCGAAGTGATGACTGACGAAAACGCTTTTCCTCCTATTACAGCTTATACGGCAGCTCTTGAATCATGAACAAAAAAATTGCTTTAGTCACGGGTGCCGCAAAAGGCATCGGGTTGGGTACCAGTCAGGCCTTGATTGCTGCAGGTCGGTTTGTTGTGATGGTTGATCGCGTGCCGATCGACCTTGAACAACTTGGCATCAAAGAGGATCAAGCGCTTGCGTTTCAAGCAGATGTGACTGACATGGCCTTTATGACACGCTTGCAAGCGCAGATCAAACAGCGCTTTGGTACTGTGTCTATTCTGGTGAACAACGCGGGGATATCGCCTAAGCGTGCCGATGGGTTGTCGAACGGCATTCTTGACTTAACCATAGAAGAGTGGTCGAAGGTGCTGCTGGTGAATCTGACGACAGTCATGCAGATCACACAATTATTTTTACCTGATATGAAAGCGCAAGGCTTTGGCCGTATCGTCAGCGTGTCGTCTTTAGCTGGCCGCAGTAAATCTGTGGTGGCGGGCCCAAGTTACATGGCCTCAAAGGCTGGCATTCTTGGGCTGATGCGTGCGATTGCCTCAGAAATGGGCCCTTTTGGTATCACGGCTAACTGCGTGGCGCCTGGTCGTATCCTGACTGAGATGGCGATGCAGGCGGGCGAAGCGGTCAATCAGCGCTACGCCGACCAAATCCCGGTCAGGCGCCTAGGTACGGCTGACGAAGTCGGTGCCTCGATTGCCTTTTTGTGCGCGGATAACAGCGGTTTTATTAACGGTGCGACGATTGATATCAATGGTGGCTTTTTTATGTCGTAACTGTTTTGTTGCCGCACGTCGTTGACACAAAGGTCGCAGCGGTAGGGCTGTTCGGGTTGTCAGCGGCTACTCAAGCCTCAGTTAGAAAGTGCGTCAGTGTCGTGAGGGTCAAGTTTGTAATCAGAAACCGGGTTGTAGCTTCACAAGTGAAGTCTGGGCGAGGTGTGTGACGTTCAATGCGCCTCGCTATTTCTAAAAACTGCAGGAGACAAAAATGAAAAACATCATCAGTCGTAAATGGTTTGGTTTTGCCGCCTTATTCGGGTGGGCGGTTTTAACTGCGCCGGTGAGTGCGCAAAGTTTTCCGGCACACGAAGTGAATATGATCGTGAACTATGGTGCTGGCGGTACTACCGATGTGGCCAGTCGTGCGTTGGCGCAAACGATGGAAAAGATTTTAGGTAAATCTATCGTCGTTCAAAACAAGCCTGGCGCCTTGGGCACGTTGACGCCAGCCTATATTGCGCGCCAAAAGCCTGATGGTTATCAGGTGGGCGTTGTCACGTATTCCACCGTTGCGATCATGCCGCACCTGATGGACTTGACCTACAGCATGAAAGATTTTGAGTTTGTGGCGGGATTTGGTCGCTTTCGTTATGGGATCGCTGTTAATGCCGATTCGCCGTACCACACGCTCGCTGATCTGATTGCGGCCGCAAAAGAGGGTAAAGGTTTATTTTTTGGTACAACCTCGGCGCCTAATAATCTTGCGATTTTTGAGTTGACGCGTCTGGCCGGTGCACAGTTTGAGCATATTTCGTACAAGTCTGGTGGCGAGGCAGTGACCGCACTGTTAAGCAAGCAGGTGCAGGTGATTGTGCAAAACCCACCTGATCTCATCCCTCATATCAAGGCAGGTAAGCTGCGAATGCTGGCCTCAGCCAGTCCGATGCGGTGGCCTGAACTGCCTGACGTTAAGACGATTAAAGAGCAGGGCTTTGATATTGAAATCGATTCGTGGCTGGGTTTGGCCGTGCCTAAAGGGACCCCCGCGGCGATTGTCAAAGTCCTTGAAAACGCTACCTTAAAAGCCATGAGCGACCCCGCGTTAAGCGATCGTATGACGCAAATGGGTGTTGACCCAGCCTCCCTGTCAGCCAAGCAATACCTAGAGATTTTAGAGAAGGGCTATATCGAAATGGGGCGCGCCATCAAGGCTGCCAAGATCCCCCGCATCTCGGGCTAAAAAACTGCTATACTCTTGGTCTTGTCTTAAAGGCGCCCGTAGCTCAGATGGATAGAGTACCTGGCTACGAACCAGGGGGTCGTAGGTTCGAATCCTGCCGGGCGCACCAGTAATACCAAAGGGTTACAGATTTCGGTCTGTAACCCTTTTCTACTGCCTTTTTCAATTACGGTCGAACTCTGTGTCTAACTTGCCAGAGCTACAAAAAGCCAGTATTGCAAAAAAACGGCTTATGTCTTTGCAATATTTGGGCTCTCCGAGGGGCACCATCCGGATCTCGGCGATGAAGCACGAGTTGCTTCAAGATAAAAATATTTTTTCAAAAAATGGCTTGGTGCAAGGCAAAGGCCTCGGTGAAGTCGAAGCCTTTGCTTTGATAGGTAAGCGCTAACTCAATCCTGTTTTTCAATCTTTGCGTCTTGCAAGATCTTGCCCCAGCGGGTGTACTCTGCATTCACATAGGCTTGAAACGCAGCCGGGTTCTCCATGCTTGAGGGCATAATGCCTGCCGCTTCGAGCTTGGTTCTGACATCGGACCGAGCAATTGTTTTGATGATGGCCGTGTTGATCTTTGCCACAATTGGCTCTGGGGTTTTGACCGGAACAAACAGCCCCAACCAATTGACTGCGCTAAAGCCGGGTAGATATTCGCCCACAGGCGCCAGATCCGGCACAAAGCTCATGCGCTCGGCGCTTGTCACTGCAATACCTTTTAAACGCCCATCAGCCATCATTGGCATGAGGGGTGAAATATCCATCACGATGCCATCGACGTGGCCGGCAACGGTGTCCGTCACCGCAGGCCCTGCGCCCTTGTACGGCACGTGAACCAGGCGCCCTTTCGAAGCCGCTTGCAACAACTCAATCGTGAGGTGCGACACGCCACCCGTGCCGGCAGACGATAGGGTGACATCGCGGGTTTTAGACACCGCAATCAGATCGGCGATGGTTTTGACGTTTGGCAGAGTTGGCCCCATCGCAATACCTAGCGGTGTAGACCCCACGCGGTTGATCGCTCGAAAATCAACGGGAGTATTAAAAGGCGGATTCTTGGCAGCCTGCGGCGAAACAATAATTGGGCTGAGGCTACCCAGCAAAATCATGTAGCCATCCGGTGCGGCGCGCGACACATAGGTGCCCGAGATCATGCCAGCAGCGCCGGGCTTATTCTCAATCACGATTGTGGCGCCAAGCGCCTCGCCCAAGGCTGGCGCGATCGCGCGTGCGGTCAGGTCGTTAGAGCCACCGGGTGGGTAGCTCACGACGAGGGTGACGGGCTTGCTTGGATAGTCTTGGGCGATGGCTTGCGAAATGGCCAAGCTACTGGTGATGAGTAGTGCCCCGCAAAGGGCTTGCCCAAAAAATTTATGATTTAAAGCGTCTTGTGTATTCACGGTTGTCTCGCTGTTCAATTTTTTTGTTTGTGTATGGCGATAGTGCTGAACCCTAACAGTATATGCACAAACGAGTAAAAATATGCACAAAATGAGGGCATGAGCGCGATCCAACATGGTGCAAAATCTTCTTGTGGAATTTGACGCGATGGCAGCCCGTTGAGTTAGACCGAGGGGATTATGTTCAAGTCGCACCCGTTCGGTTACTTTACTGACTGCTATTGTTTATGTATATCCTAAAGGCATGGTTGGTCATGAGTCAATCGAACACTAAAAATACGCTGTTTGCTCCGATCACCGGAACAGTGATGCCGCGTTTTGCGGGCATTGCCACGTTTATGCGCTTACCCTTTTTAGAGTTCGATCACCCAAGTATCGATGAAGTTGATATTGGTTTGTTCGGAATCCCCTGGGATGGGGGCACCACCAATCGCGCAGGGGCCCGGCACGGACCGCGTCAAATCCGTGATTTGTCAACGCTCGCCCGTAACGTGAATCGTGCTTCGGGTATCAATCCGTTTGAGTTGTGCAATTGCGCAGATCTTGGCGATACTCCGGTCAATCCTGTGGACCTTGAAGACACCCTAGCGCGCGTACAGCGTTTTGTCGAACAGCTGCATGAAAAAAATATGATTCCCTTGGCGGCTGGTGGAGATCATTTGGTGACGTTGCCCGTCATGCGCGCGATCGCAAAAGATCGCCCCGTTGGCATGGTGCACTTCGATGCGCACACTGACACGTGGGATCGCTATTTTGGTGGCAGCAAATACACGCATGGCACGCCCTTTCGCCGAGCGATCGAAGAGGGTCTGCTAGATCCGAAGCGCACCATTCAGATTGGCATTCGAGGTGCCTTGTATAACGATAGTGAAAACAACTGGGGCATCGAGCAAGGCATTCGGGTCGTTGATATCGACGAATATCACGCGCTTGGCACCCAGGGGGTGATCGACCTGGCGCACCAAGTGGTGGGCACGGGTCCTACCTATGTGAGTTTCGATGTTGATTTTTTGGATCCGGTGTATGCGCCGGGTACGGGTACGCCTGAGATTGGTGGTGCGACGACGTATCAGGCACAACAATTGCTTCGTGGCTTGCAGGGGTTGAATTTAGTTGGGGGAGACGTGGTTGAGGTATCCCCTCCGTTTGACCCCTCTGGTAACACGGCTTTGGTTGGGATGACCATGATGTTTGAACTGTTATGTGTGCTGGCGCATGCCCGTGCGCGGCGTTAAACGTCATGCGTTGGTCATATTCAGTGGTTAATGTCGGTTCAGTTTAATTTTGAGATCAATTAAAGGGCTTCGCACCATGACTGCACAGTATCTACCAAAGACGGGTCAATCTTTAAAATTAAGAATATCTCTGGCGCTCGCCTGTCTGGTGACCAGCGCCTTGGCTAGTGCTGGTGAATTAACGATTTATAGTTCGGTCGAGGGAGACAATTTAAAGAACTTTGCCTCGCTGTTCAGTAAAGCCCATCCCGACATTAAAGTGAATTGGGTGCGCGATTCGACAGGTGTGATTCAAGCGCGGGCGGTTGCTGAAAAAGACAATCCCCGTCACGATCTTTTTTTTGGTCATGCCGCTTCAAACTTGATGACACTTGATGCGATGAACTTGTTCTTACCGTATCGCCCTGTTGGTGTCGAAAAACTCGACGAAAAGTTTCGCGACAAGCGCGATCCACCAAACTGGACTGGTTTGTGGGGGTTCGGTGCCGCGATTTGTTTCAATACGATCGAAGCAAAAAAGAGAAATTTACCAAAGCCAGAACAATGGGTAGACCTAACCAATCCGATTTACAAAGGGCAGGTTGTGATGCCTAACCCTGTTTCGTCAGGTACGGGCTTCTTGAATGTCTCTGGTTGGCTACAAATAATGGGCAAAGACCGGGCATGGGAGTTCATGGACGGCCTACATCAAAATATTGCGTCTTACTCGCACTCGGGCTCTAAGCCTTGCGAGCAAGCTGCCGCCGGTGAGTATGTGATTGGGATCTCGTTGCCCTTGCGCGGCGCGAACCTAAAGACCATGGGTGCGCCGATTGACGTGATTATCCCCACTGATGGCATTGGCTGGGAAATGCAAGGCGTGGCAATCATGAAGACTACTAAAAATCTAAAAGATGCGCAGACCTTTGTGAATTGGGCGGTGTCAGAGCCGGCGATGGATGCCTATGCGGCGCGAGCCGAAGTAGTGGCTTACCCGGTCAAAACGCCTAAGGCTCAGAACTTGCCACCTGAATTAGCGAGTCGCATGATCAAGAATGATTTTGCCTGGGCTTCAGAAAATCAACCTGCAATTTTGACTGAATGGCGCAAGCGCTATGACACCAAAACTGAGCCAAAGAAATAGTGTGAGTGGCATTCGCAAGCTCGTCGTTGCCAACTTAAGCAAGAGTTTTGGTTCAACCGCAATTTTAAAAGACGTCTCGTTTGAGATTCAAGAGGGCGAATTTGTTTGTTTTTTAGGTCCTTCTGGTTGCGGCAAAACCACGTTGTTGTTGTGCCTTGCCGGGCTAGAGTCACCTAGCTCGGGCGAGATTTACAAAAATGGCCAAACGATCACTTCTGCACCACCTTCGCAGCGCGACGTGGGTATCGTGTTTCAGTCTTATGCGTTGTTTCCCAATCTAAGCGTTTATGACAATATTGCTTTTGGTTTGGTGAATTTGAAATGGGCAAAAGACAACATACGTGAAGCGGTTAGTGGCTTGGTGAGCTTGTTATCGCTTCAGGGCCACGAGAATAAGTATCCCAGTCAACTATCAGGCGGGCAGCAGCAACGCGTCGCCTTAGCCCGCGCCTTGGCTGTATCGCCGTCTTTGCTGTTGTTAGACGAACCTCTGTCCGCGCTCGATGCACAAGTGCGTACCCGCTTGCGTGGCGAAATCCGAGATCTGCAGCAACGACTCAAAATCACGACAGTGATGGTGACGCATGATCAAGAAGAGGCGCAGACCCTAGCCGATCGGATCGTGTTGATGAACGCAGGGCGCATTGAACAGATCGGCACGCCCTGGCAAATTTATAACGAACCCGCTACGCCGTTTGTTGCAGATTTTATGGGTGTGAGCAATTTGCTTTTGGGTGTTGTGCGTGCGCAAGATGAAGTGGCCTGCGATCAGTTCGCGCTGCGTTGCAACACTCAAGAGCATCCAGTTGGCACGAAGGTGCAGCTCTTGCTGCGCCCTGAAGATATTGCAGTGGTCGCGCCCAGTGCGCCTGGCACCCGTGCTGTCGAGGCAAAGGCAGTGAGCGGGCAGGCGAAGATAGCGAACACGTCCACGGCCGGCTTAGACGTAGCGCGAACAAATGTGTCAGAACACTCCTCTGTCAATCTGCTGCAAGCAACAATTGTCAAGGTTGAGCATCTGGGCGCCGTGGTGCGGGCGCACGTTGTCAGTGCGAATGGGCTAACGTTAAAGGTTGACATTTCCAAACGCGACTTTGATCCCGCTTTGCATGGCCTGTCGCAAGCGCTCGATTTGACGATTCAGACTACCGATATCCGTCTGTTCGTGCAATGAGTACTCAACCATTGAATGGCGCAGGCGTGAGTCTGTTTACACGTGGCAAGCCTCAAATTATGGAGCGCAGCGACTGGTTGGTACGGTGGGTGTGCGTGGCGTATTGCGTCGCGGCCCTCTGTACGATTGTTTTGCCAGTAGGCGCATTGTTTTTGCGCAGCCTAAACAATGCAAATGGTGTGTATATTGGCCTACAAAATTATCTGACCTACTTCGGTACCTCTGCACTGTTTGATTCATTTTTGAATAGCTTGTTGGTATCGCTGTTGACCGCGACGCTTGTGGTGCCAATGGCCTTTGCGTATGCCTATGGTTTGTTGCGCACGTGCATGCCGTACAAGTCCTTCTTTCGTGGTGTTGCACTCATCCCATTGTTAATACCCGGGGTGCTCAAAGCCATTGCTCTGGTGTATCTCTTTGGTAATCAAGGGTTGCTGCGTGAATGGCTGTTTGGTCATCCGTTGTACGGACCGATTGGCATTGTGGCCGCGTCAGTGATCTGGACGTTTCCGTTTGCGGTGCTGATCATGCTTACAGCACTGCAACATGTGGATCAGCGTCTGTATCACGCGGCGGCCGTCTTAAAAACTAGTGCCTGGCGCACCTTTTTGCATGTGACTTGGCCCTCGTGTCGGTATGGTGTGACGACCGCTTTTTTAGTGGTCACGGTAAGTGTCTTTACCGATTTCGGTATCGCCAAGGTGATTGGTGGCGATTTTCGTGTGTTGGCGACCGATATTTATAAAGAGGTCGTGGGGCAACAAAACTTTGAGATGGGTGCAGTCATTTCGGTGATGTTATTAATCCCAGCCGTTCTGGTGTTTTTGTTAGAGCGACGAGTGGCCAGTAAACAGGTGGCGCAGTTCACAGGGCGCTCGTTGCCCTATACGCCTAAGCCCTCGGCTTGGCGCGATGGTGTATTTCTGGGTTGGTGCATCGCCGTCACGGTTTTCATTGCAAGCGTGTTGGGGATGGCGCAGTTTGCCTCGTTGGTTAAATTTTGGCCCTACAACCTGAGCCTGACTCTTGCCCACTACGAGTTTGAAATAGAGGGTGTGGGTTGGATGAATTTCTCGAATTCGCTCTGGATGGCCACGCTTGCAGCGAGTTTTGGTACCTTGATTGTTTTTATCGGCGCCTATGTCGTTGAAAAAGCGCGACGCGATATTGGGCTTCGAAAAGCACTGCAGATGTTGATGTTGTTGCCGATGGCGATCCCAGGCTTGGTACTGGGGTTGGCGTATCTCATATTTATAAATACACCCGGTAACCCTGCTGGCTGGTTGTATGGGGGTATGGCGATTTTGGTGATCAGTACAGTCACGCACTTATACAGCGTGCCACATCTAACCTGCCTGACCGCCTTGAAAGGGCTTGATCGCGAAATCGAATCGGTTGGCTTGTCGCTCAATACCTCTGTCACACGCATGCTGACGCAAGTCACGTTGCCCGTCTGTTTGGCTGCATTGTTAGACGTTTGGCTATACATTTTCTTGTGTGCCATGACGACACTCTCGGCAGTGATTTTTTTATACTCGTCTGATACCAAGCTCGCGTCGATTGCTGTGATCCATATCGACGAAACCGGCAGGGTCGCCTCAGCCGCGGCGATGGCGATGTTGCTTGTATATGTATGCTTGGCCGTGCGGTTGGCACACCACCTGATCGCTCAAAAAGTGCTTCGTAAATTTCAGCCTTGGCGCACGTCTTGAACAAACGCTTCTTGCGCTTCCGTTT
Source organism: Alcaligenaceae bacterium (assembly GCA_947378965.1). Classification (GTDB taxonomy): domain Bacteria; phylum Pseudomonadota; class Gammaproteobacteria; order Burkholderiales; family Burkholderiaceae_B; genus Zwartia. Next base: position 35,744 of record CANCMG010000015.1, read on the forward strand.
CGATAGTGCCCGGTCGAGCGGCGCGTACTTGGGCAATCGCAGCTGCAGGTGTTTGACCGCAGGCAACTAGTAGGCAAGCTGCCATCATGCCTGTACGACCGAGTCCTGCAGCGCAGTGCAGCAGTACCGTTTCGTGCCGTGCTAAAGCGGCGAGGACGTTCTTTTTGATCTGCTGCCAACTTTCAAGGGCATTCAGATCGGGTGTGCCGAAGTCTTCAATGACCAACTGCCGCCATTGCAACTGGTGCTGCACCACCTGGGTAGGTAGGTCAGGTACGCCGAGCTTTTTCATTTCAGCTAAGCTGATGAGCGACACCACCGTGCTAATGTTTGCAGAATGTATGGTGGCCAAGTCATCGCTGAGTTGCCGTTGCCACTGGCGACCGCGTACGTCAACAGTATTACGACCTGGGCAATGCGTCATGGCAAGCTTGCCACCTAGCGAGGTGGCAAGATAATCGATATGAAGTGGGCCGCTTAGGTCAGAGAGTTGAGTCGTCATGCGTCATCGTAACCGTAAGGCAGCCATGAGTTGCCTGGCTGATACAACAGTAATCTTTGCTGAGTTGCCCGACCTATTCAACTTTAATCTTTGCTGACTTCACGACCTCTGACCAGCGGGCCGATTCTTTGGTAAAAAAGGCTTTGAATTCTGGCGCGCTGAGTGAAAGGGGTGTGGCACCCATGCTTTCAAGTTTTGCCGTGACTTCGGGGGTTTTGACTGAAGTGTTGATCGCCTGGTTCAAGCGATTGACTAGTTCAGGCGGCAGGTTGCCTGGGCCAAAGACTCCCCACCACACGGCGACTAAAAAGTCGTTCAGGCCTTGTTCGGCAAACGTTGGCACATCGGGCAAGGTTTTGTTACGAGTGGTGCTTGCAGTACCCAATACTTTGACTTTGCCGCTTTGCAAGGCCGAAATAGCCGTGATCTGATTGGTAAACATGAGCTGCACTTGACCGCTCATCAAATCGGTGGCGGCCGGCGCACCGCCTTTGTAAGGAATGTGTGGAATCGTCGTGCCCGCCTTCAGGTTAAACAGAGCCGCGGCTAGATGCTCAGACGTACCTGAGCCGCCCGAGGCAAAATTCAAACTGGCTGGATTCGTTTTTGATAATGCGATCAAGTCTTTAATCGTTGTCGCCGCGACTGAATTGTGCGCAAGCAGTACGTTCGGCATTTGTCCCACGATGGCGACAGGGGTCAGATCCGTGTCTGGGTCATAGTTCAGATTGCCATACAAAGCCTTGTTCACTGAGTTACCCGTTGAGCCCATCAAGAGGGTATAGCCATCTGCATCTGACTTGGCAACGAACGAAGCGGCAATATTGCCACCAGCGCCTGCTTTGTTTTCAACAATCACATTTTGATTGAACTGTTTTGAAAGCTCGCTAGCGAGTAAGCGACCGACGATATCTAAGGCGCCGCCAGCGTTAAAGGGGATGATAAGTTTGATCGGTTTACTGGGATAGGGCTGGGCATAGAGATTTTGACTGCCCAAACCAAGGCCAAGGCTCAATACGCTAACGACTCCGATGATAAGTGCCCGACGATGCAGGGTGCGTGCAAAAAAAGGGTTCAGCAGAGTGCGAATCTTCATGACGAGTGTCCTTGGGTGCTTTGGTAAGCGGTAAGCGATTGCAATCGCTATTTTTGTCTCAATTTTATTTTTCATCGAAAGTCTAGACTTTATGATATTACAGGCTGATGTCTTGTTACACAATGTTACTGGACGTCGTGCTGCTGATATTTTAGAGTTAAGGTCTCTCGCGATCTGCGCGTCAGTGACCGCGATTAACATCTCAGAGCCTGCCATGACCAAATGCCACCAACCTCACCACAGCCCAGCCTTAAAAAAAATCCGCTTGATTATGAGCGGCGCGATTGTTGGAGTATCAATCGCAAATATTATTGGCGCTAACTTTCTGTTTCAAGAATATGCAGAGGTCATAGGTGCTTCACTTGGCGCATTGTCAACGGCCTTCATTGTGCGAGGGTTTTAATTTGTTGGATGGTAATGTTGTTGATCTTCTTTCGTTGGTAGTTGGCGCTCTATGTATGCTTATCAGGCCATTTAAGCGATTTTTCTTGAAAATCCAGCCAAAGTATTTGTTTAACCGACGGGATTGTATTTTCGATTTTTTGAATGGAACGACGCTAATTGCCTTTGGATTGCTCGTGGCGACCGCATTTTCCAATCGATTCTTGCATCTTGCCTTGCAATCCAAGCTTTCCATCGCGATTGCGGGCGCGGTGGGTTTGATTTTTGTTTGCGGCGAATTTTTGGGTGAGTTGCCTGAGTAGTGACCGACCAATCATTGCTCAATCATTAAGCCTATGCCTGTGGTTTGTTATATGCCTAACTCCTAAACCATAGCAAAACCATAGCAATTATTTGAATAAGACCTTAATATTGCAGTTATGGTTAATAAATCGAAATACTCTGCCACCTATCTTCGTTTTTTGAACTTAGTCCAGGCGATTCGCGAAATCCCCACTTTTCCGTTGATGGATCCGGTTGAAGAGCGCTTGCTTTCATTGCTAGCTGCGGCTTGGCATGTTGAAAAAAAGATTAGCGTTCTTGAGGCTATGGGTCTGACCAATGAGATTTCAGCAACGACTGCGCATCGGCGCCTTAAAAGCCTACGTAAAAAGGGAATGATCGCGCTGGACACCGATGAAGCGGATACCCGCGTGAAACACGTGGTGCCGACAGCGCTTGCCAAGCAATATTTCATGACGCTTGGTCAGGCTCTAGACAAAGCCCAGCACGCAGTTTAGCCGGCGATGGTGTTTGATCCCCGCGACGACGCCCAGACTGGCGCCGCTTCCAAAGCGCAGACCAATGTATTGATCATGGTAGCATCGGCAATTGTGGTTGCATTGCTGTGGGTGTTGCTGTTTCGTTTCAATCTCTGGATGTTTTCGTCTTTTGAGATGACGAGTTTTATCAGTTGGATATTTTTGCCAGCAGCTATTCGCGTGTTGGCGGTGATGGCTTGCGACTGGGTGGGGGTCTTAGGACTGTTTGCTGGGGCCTTGTTTACGAATCAAGCAGATCCCACATTGGATTTGACAGACGGACTGGTACTAGCCGTTTTGTCTGCAACTGGGCCGCTTGTGGCGTTTTGGTTCTGTACTCGTTTACTTCGTTTGCCATCGACTTTGTCGGGTTTGACAGCCAGACAGGTACTAGTCTTTGCGGCTATTGGGGCCTTGCTCAATGCAGTGCCGCATAACATTTATTTTTATTTATCGGGCCGCATGGCTAGCCCCATAGAAGGCATAGTGCCGATGTTTTTCGGTGATCTGTTAGGCACCATGGTTGTGTTGTATGTGCTAAGTCTTGCCTTACGCTTGCTGTTCAAACGCGCAACCAGTCAGCGGGTATAGTGTCAAGCGGGCTTCGTGAGTGCCACGATCAATGCCTATAGCCAACCCTGGCGCCAGTGTTCACGATTTTTTAACTCGCGCCAGGGCATGCAAAACTTGCGTCCCGTCATGGCCGCTTCAAGCTCAATCTCAACAATCGCCTGCCCCACGATTTCGGGTTCAAACACCTTCGTCACCAAAAAATGTTTCTCTTTGCGCTCAGGGTGAACCGCCGTCCACTTGCTCAGCAAGAGTTTTTTGGGGCTGACTCGATTTGTGTGATTGATCGACGCAGCGGGCCCGACTGCGGCACTAGAGTCTGCACCGACTGAGATACCCAAAGCGCTCTTGGCGTCGCGATCGATATGAGTATCGCGAGGGGCGCCCGCAATGCGGTCGCTGCTGTTGCTGTCAGTTGCAACGCTTGGTTTGAACGTGCCAGGGTGCATCAACTGTACTCTTTCACTTCAAGCCTGGCAGCCAACGCAGTTGGTACTGTGATAGGCATATCCAGCATCCAAAAAGACAAGCCCTTGCCGTGTGTGTCGAGGTTAAGCGCGTCATTGACCCCGCCATCCAGCACACCTTCAAGTACAAAATTCATCGCTTCGAGCTTGGGCAACACATGGCGCGTGACTTTGGTTGGATGACGATAGTCAAACCACTGCGCGACCCGTGCCTCGGTAAGTTGCTCGACGAGCAAGGCAAAGCACTCAGAATCCCAGGCGATGACGCTGATGTTTGAGGTATTGCCCTTGTCGCCCGCACGGCCATGGGCTAACTGGTACAGCGGCAATTCAGTGGTGTTTAAAGACGTATTGGTGTTCATGCGCGTTGCTCCTGCACAAAACTAAAGCCAGAGGGCACTGCCTCGCGAGGGATGGTGCACGAGAGTGTGTCTAAACGTGGCCGCAGAGACGTTCGTACACCGCCACCGCCCGCTGGGCCGCAACAATACAAAGCGGTCACTTCACGAAGAATTTTTTCAGCGATTTCTTTTTGCAGATGCACGCCAGCAACTCGCAGACGTACGTCGCGTGACGCACCGGCGTAGCCTTGCGCCATCAGTTCGCCGGCATCGTCACCAAAAATACTTAAGGCGCCAATTAAATCCACGCGCAGAGGCAGTAAGTGCCCGATGCGCTTGCGAATGGTTTCGCCGGCAAGCGCCGCACGTTCTTTGGCCTGAAAGCCCGCGTAAGAGATCTCTGCCTCGGCAAAGTATCCATTGTCATAGCAGACATTCACTTTGAGTTCGTCGGGTCGCTGGTGTCCGGTCACGCCTTGTATCAGGATCCGATCTTTACCCTCTCGCGTGACGGTAGCCTGACTGATGTCAGCCACCACATCGGGGGTGAGATAGCGAGCGGGGTCATGCACTTCGTACAAAATCTGTTCGCGCCCCGTGCGGTCATCGACACGCCCGCCGGTATTGGCAGCCTTAAACACCGAAAACGTTCCATCTGCCCGAATCTCTGCAATCGGAAACCCAAGGCAATCCATGCCTGGCACTGACTTTTGGCCCGGTACGCTGTAATAGCCGCCCGTGACCTGCGTGCCGCACTCAAGCATGTGACCCGCCATCGTGCCACAGCCCATTAGATGCCAGTCTTGCATCGACCAGCCAAAGTGTGCGATTGCGGGCCCGAGCGTCAGTGAGGGGTCTGAGACGCGCCCTGTCACCACAATGTCGGCACCGTCTTTGAGTGCCTGTGCGATTTCGCCAGCGCCCAGATACGCATTGGCGCTGACGACTCGCTTGGGGTCGATATCACTGCCTAAGCGCTTGAGTAAGAAGGTTAATTGCTCGGGTTTCGTTAGATCGTCGCCATGCACCACGGCAATGCGCGGGGTTCGTAGACCTTGGGCACGCGCCAAGGCGAAAATCCGCTGCGCGCACGCCTGTGGATTGGCCGCGCCAAAATTACTGACAATTTGAATCTTGTGCTCTAGGCAGCGCTTGAGTACGGGTCCCACTAGATCGTCAAGCAAGGGCTCATAGCCCATGGCCGGATTTTTGCGTTTTTCGACCTGCGCCAACGCCAAGGTACGCTCGGCAAGGGTTTCGAAGTTCAACACTCCGCCGCCTAGGGCGATCAAGGTATCGACTACGGGCCCCGCGCCATCAGTGCGGTCGCCCGAAAAGCCCGTGGCACAGCCTACATAGAGGGGCTTGATGTGGCTATTGGGTGTCAAAGTTGCGGTGGTGCCGCCCCTTGGGTGCGAGTCAGTTTGCATGGGTAAACTCTGCTGAGATGTGGTCTGATATGGTTTGTATTAAATCATGGCGACTCGCCAACCCGCTTGGTGTGGTCAGACGCAAAGGGTTCAGAGGCTAAAAATGGATGAATCTGCTGAAATAGCGAACTCCCCAATCGGCAGGGTGCCCACTGTTGCGTCTGAAATTGTTGCTTCGCGGGCGTACTTCAATGGTCGCAACCCGCGCAGCGTCGAAATAGACGATTTGGGTAAGGTCATCACCGAGTCCGACACGTTGGTGTGGCTTGGCCTAAAAGAGCCAGACGAGGACTTGCTCGCTCGCGTGGGCACGCAGCTTAAGCTCGATCCGCACGTGCTTGATGACCTGCAAGCCAAACACCGGATGCCTAAGGTGATGGATTACGACAGTGTGGTGCTGGTTGTGGCCATGACGGTTGAGGTGAGAGCGTCGGATGGTTTGCCTAGCTTTGGCGAAACCCAGATGCTGATTGGATCTAATTTTTTGTTAACCATCAGACGAGGTGCATTGGCACCTCACACTGAATTACGCAACCGCCTCGAGAGCATGCCCGATCGGCTTGCACGAGGTAGCGATTTTGTGGCGGCTGAATTGCTTGACCTGTTGATTGATCGCTATAACCTCGCAAACGATATGTTTGAAAAGACGGTCGAGCCGATGGAGCAAACCATGCTCTTGCGCGGCCTCGAGAAGTTAAAAGTTCGCCGCTTATATCAGTTACGGCGTGATTTTCATAAAATGCACAATGCGATCTCGCCGCTTGGCGAAGTGTGTCGACGCCTCGCCCATATCGAGATGGCACCGATTGATGCGCAATCCCGTGTGCAGTTTGGCGAGTTATCAGATCGTGTGTCAAGAGTCGATCGTTTACTAGATAATCTGGGAGATGGGTTGACCTTTGCCTTCGAGGCTGGGATGCTAATTGAGCAGGCCAAGCAAACTGAAACGACGAGACGGTTGGCCGCGTGGGCGGCCATTTTGGCAGTGCCTACGGCCATTGCCGGTATTTACGGAATGAACTTTGAGTACATGCCTGAACTCAAATGGAAATACGGCTATCTGCTGATTGTTGGCGGCATGGCGACAATTTGTGGCACGCTTTATTACCGGTTTCGCAAAGCTAAGTGGCTTTAATATTTGTTGAATAATCGTGTTCACGAACAATAACCGTGTTCACGAACAATAACCATGTTCACAAACAGCTAAGTCGCTTTAATATTTGTAAAACCTTTCTCGCAAACAGCTGAGCCGCTTTAATATTTGTAAAAATTTTCTTGCAAATAGCCAAACGGTTTTAATATTTTGTCGTGGTAGTATTTTTAATAACCTTTACTCGAACATCTCAATGACCTGTCATACTAAATTTCTGGCTCGCTCTCTGCTTGTTTTGGCTCTGTTTTGCGTGATTAGCTTTGGATTTGATGTGAGTGTGATTCGCCCTGCTCGGGGCTCTGGTCAATTTACGTTGACGGGCAAAATTGTTCAGGTCTCTGACGGTGACACCATCAATATTTTGGTGGGTCAGCAAACGCATCGGATTCGACTGGCTAGTATCGATGCGCCAGAAACCGCTCATGGCAGTGCCCGCCCAGGCCAACCTTATGGCGAGGCCTCACGTAAACATCTTGCCGAGCATGTTGCAGGTAAAACTCTGACGCTGATTTGTTTTGAAAAAGATCGCTATGAACGCGATGTCTGTGACGTCCCAGTCGGGGATACCACCGCCAATCGCCTGCAGGTTCAGCACGGGATGGCTTGGGCCAATCAGCAAGGGGGGGGCAAATATTTGCGCGATCACTCGCTACCTGAGCTTGAAAAAAAGGCTAAGCAAGCCAAGCTAGGATTATGGGCAGAGCCTCACGCCATCGCCCCTTGGGTGTGGCGCTTTGATTGCTGGCAAAAGCAAAAATGCTGAAAGTGCAAACAGCATTGGACTTTGCCCAGCTGCCCCACAGTTGGTGGTGTGGCAGACGCGACATCGTGCAAATGTCAGTGAGCGGAGCATTACTGCGGTATGTTGCTGCGATACCAATTTCGTCACTATTGTTAAAGTTTGCCGCTTTGTTATCACTGGGCGCGCTAGCTGCTTGTGGCCCTCAGGGCCTTGAGTCACCAATCAATAGCCCTTACGCCGCGGGCGCTGACAATCAAAACGTGTTGTACACCGCGTTTACGCAACGCTCGCCTAAGTTTTTGGATCCCGCCAAATCGTACTCAACAGACGAAACCCCGTATACCTATAATATTTACGAACCTTTATATGGCTATCACTATCTCAAACGCCCCTATGTCTTGACGCCGCGCACAGCGGCCGCGGTGTCTGAGCCGAGTTTTGTGGATCAGGCTGGCAACACCTTGCCCACCAATGCACCGGCGAAAGATATCGCAGAAAGCATCTACGACATCAAATTACGCCGCGGCATTTTGTATCAACCGCACCCCGTCTTTGCCAGGCAAGCAGATGGCCGTTTTAGCTATTGGCCGCTTGAGGATCAGGCGCTAAAAGATAAGTTTGTGATCGGTGATTTTAAACAGACGGGTACGCGTGAATTAACGGCCTTTGATTATGTCTATGCGCTTCGTAGGCTGGCAAGCCCACGCGTGGCGTCGCCTATTTTTTCAACGCTCGCTGACCACGTTGTTGGGATGCAAGCCTACGGCAAACGTCTGCGTGAAATCGATACGAGCCTGCGCAAAGATCTGCCGCCTGGCTCTCGAGATTTGCCGTGGCTCGATTTGCGTGAAGCGGGCTTCTCGGGCGTCGAGGCGCTTGACGAGCACACCTTGCGTATCCGCGTTAAAGGCTTGTATCCGCAGTTCAAGTACTGGTTGGCGATGACGTTTGTTGCCCCCATCCCTTGGGAGGCAGATCGCTTTTATAGCCAGCCTGGCATGGCGCAACGTAATCTATCGTTGAATTATTGGCCCGTGGGCACTGGGCCCTATATGTTGGCGGAGTCGTTACAAAATCGTCGCCATGTGTTGGTGCGTAATCCTAATTTTCGTGGCGAGCCTTACCCTTGCGAAGGTGAGCCTCAAGATCAGGCGGTTGGGTTATTAGCCGATTGCGGTAAGCGCACGCCGTTTATCGACAAGATTGTTTTTAATATTGAAAAAGAAAGTATCCCCTTGCAAGGTAAGTTTATGCAAGGCTACTACGATATCCCGCAGGTGGATCGTGGCGATGCGGGGGTGGCCATGTTGGTGGCAGCCGGCGACTCGGCAGCAAAAGCGACACTCTATGCCGAGCATGGTATCCAATTGCCCACCACCGTTGAAGCGCAAATGCAGTACTTTGGATTTAACTGGAAAGACCCCGTGGTGGGCCTGGGTGACACGCCCGAGCAGCAAGTGCGTAATCGTAAGTTACGACAAGCGCTAAGTATTGTCTTTAACTGGGAAGAGTACGTTGCAATTTTTCAAAACGACCAGGCGCAGGTGGCACAGGGGCCGATACCGCCGGGGATCTTAGGGTATCAGGCCGGGGCCGAGGGCATTAATCGCGTGGTGTATGACGTCAAAGACGGCAAGCCTGTACGCAAATCGCTAGAGCAAGCACGCGCGCTGTTAGCCGAGGCGGGCTACCCCAATGGTCGTGATGCACGCACTGGCGAACCGCTGGTATTGCATTTTGATTCAGCGAGTGGTGTGGGTGGGTCAAGCCCGACGCTTGACTGGATGCGACGTCAGTTTGCGCTGCTGGGTGTGCAGTTTGACGTGCGCGCGACTGACTACAACCGCTTTCAAGAAAAGATGGCACGCGGTGTGGCGCAAATGTATATGTGGGGTTGGGTGGCTGATTACCCTGATGCCGAAAACTTTTTGTTTTTGTTGTACGGCCCAAATATCAAGGCAGGTAAGGGTGGTGAAAATGCTTCGAACTATGTCAACGCTGCCTACGATGCTTTGTTTGAAAAAATGCGTGATTTACCTGATGGTTCTGAAAAAGAACAGGTGATCGCGCAGATGATTCAAATATTGCAAGAGGATGCCCCCTGGATGTTTGGCTTGTTTCCCAAATCGGGCGGGGCGTTTCAGCAATGGGTGGGTAATGCAAAGCCTACGCAGATGGTGCGTAATACCTTACAGTACATGAAGATAGACCCGGTGCTGCGAAGTCAAAAAATTGCTGAATGGAACCCGCCGGTTTGGTGGCCCGTGGTGTTAGGTGCGTTGTTGTTGTGTGCGATCGTCTGGCCTGCCTGGCGCGCCGTGCGTCGACAAGATCGACAAACTGCCTTTGGTGATGTCGCTAAAGAGGGTGCGCGATGATTGGCTACATTATTCGACGCTTGCTTTACGGTGTGTTGATTTTGATCGGTGTGAATCTCTTCACCTTTATTTTGTTTTTTGCCGTTAATACGCCTGATGACATGGCACGTCTGGCCATTGGTGGGCAACGCGTCAGCGCCGATGCAGTCGAAAAATGGAAAATAGAACGTGGGTACGACAAACCTTTATTTTTGAACGTCAAACAAGACGGCATCAAACAATACACCGAAACGATTTTTTATCAGCGCTCGGTGCCCTTACTCACGTTTGATTTTGGTGCCTCAGATGAGGGTCGCGATATTAGTCGTGAAATCAAAGCCCGCATGTGGCCAAGCTTGGCGCTCGCGGTACCCACCTTTGTCTTGGGCCTGGCGCTGAGTATTGCGTTTTCGCTCGTGTTGGTGTTCTTTCGAACAACAGCACTTGATTTTTGGGGCGTCGTGGTGTGTGTTGTGATGCTCTCGATTTCAAGCTTGTTTTATATCATCGCGGGGCAATGGTTGTTTTCAAAAATATTAAGGCTTGTGCCGTATTCGGGCTTTGCTGGCGGCTGGGATACGCTTAAGTTTTTAGCCTTACCCATCATCGTGGCGGTGATTGCGGGATTAGGGTCTGAGGCCCGGTTTTTGCGAAGCTTATTTTTAGAAGAGGTCGGTAAAGATTATGTGCGTACCGCGCGTGCAAAGGGCTTAAGCGAGCGCGTGGTGCTGTTCAAGCATGTCTTGCGTAATGCGCTGTTACCTATCTTGACGGGTGCCGTCGCCTCGCTTCCTTTGTTGTTTATGGGTAGTTTGATTGCCGAATCATTTTTTGGGATCCCAGGCCTTGGTAGCTATACGCTTGATGCACTCAGTGGTCAGGATTTTTCAATCGTACGCGCCATGGTGTTTTTGGGTTCGTCTTTGTATATCGTCGGTCTGATCATGGCTGATATCTCGTACACGCTCGCCGATCCGCGCGTGCGCTTCGAGTAACGATCATGCCTAAAATTATTTTTCTCTGGACGGATATTGCGCTCTTTGCGCTGTTGCTCGCGGTGCTGGGATATGGCTACTATGCGTCGCGTTCGCCAGCGCTGCGTGCTACGTGGGGTAGAGTCGCGCGCAATACCCCCGCGATGTGTTCGGCCGTGGTGCTGTTAGTGTTTGTTGTGATTGGTTTGCTTGACTCGCTGCATTATCAGCCGCGCTTGCCACCGGTGGTGGCTGCGTCCAGTGCGGCGTCTGCTACCGCTTCGCCTGGCGCGAGTCCGTCGGCTACGACAGCAACGACGCCTACGACGCCTACGACAGCAACGACAGCAACGACAGCAACGACAGCAACGACAGCAACGACAGCAACGACAGCAACGACAGCAACGACAGCTACGACAGCAACGACAGCAACGACAGCTACGACAGCAACGACAGCAACGACAGCAACGACAGCAACGACAGCAACGACAACTACCGCAGCGACCGCAGCGGCTGCTCCGATTTACGCTCCAAAAGTCATGTCGCTGCTCGACGCCTTGCTCGAAGATACGGCGTTTGCACGACCTGAAAAAACTTATTCAGCTCCGTTGGCCTGGCTGCAATATACAAAAGAGTCGATTTTGCAAGAGGGCGGTGAGCCGCGCCGAGATTTTCCGCGGCTGCGGTTTGGCGGTAAACATCTGACGGCACCAGACGATCAGTGGGGTGCCGACGTCACGAAACGCTTACTGCTTGGGCTGTTGGTTGGCTTGCTGGTCGCCTGCTCAGTGGTTGTGTTGACGCTAAGTTTGGTCGGGCGTGGCCGTCGAGAAGCACTTGCATCCGAACAAGACGTTGAGTCGCAACAACCTCATGACCCTCAGCACTCAGCTGGGCCTGCGCCAGAGCGGGCGCGGGTGGCCTTTGCGCTCCAAGTGTGGCGCGGTGACACTGAAATCCCCTGGCGTGCCATCCTAATCACAACGACGTTGTTGTGCTTGCTGTTTGGTGCGGTGTTCGGCTTGGCGTCTGGGTATCACGTGCTTGGCACCGACCGCACCGGTAACGACGTGTTGTGGCAAGCCTTAAAAAGTATCCGCACGGCGTGGGTGATCGGTAGCTTAGCAACCGTTGCCATGTTGCCGCCCGCATTGATTTTTGGGATTGCAGCAGGCTATTTCAAAGGGTGGATCGATGATGTGATCCAGTACCTCTACACCACGTTAACCTCAATCCCAGGTGTGTTGTTAATCGGCGCTTGTGTGTTGATGATGCAGGTCTACATCGATACCCACCCCGGCATGTTTCCAACCTCGGCACAGCGCGCCGACCTGCGTTTGTTTTTACTCTGTATGATTTTGGGCTTAACCGGCTGGTCGGGCTTGTGCCGCTTATTGCGTGCCGAGGCGCTGAAGCTGCGCGAGCTTGAATACGTGCAGGCAGCCCGCGCGTTCGGGATCTCACATGCGCGCATCATGGCGCGTCACCTATTGCCTAATGTGATGCATATCGTACTCATTACGGTCGTGCTGCAATTTTCAGGGCTGGTGCTGTACGAGGCTGTCTTATCGTATTTAGGAATCGGTGTCGATCCTAGTATGAACTCGTTTGGGTCGATGATCGAGAAGGCGCGTCTAGAGATGTCGCGCGATCCGATGATCTGGTGGAATTTGCTCACAGCTTTTCTATTTATGTTGGCTTTAGTGTTATCAGCCAATTTATTTTCTGATGCGGTTCGTGATGCGTTTGATCCGCGAACCAGGGCGTTCAGACCCAAGCGCTTTAAGCTGAGCGCTCGATCTTCAGTTTCAGGTTCAGGTTCAGGTTCAAGTTCAAGTTCAAGTTCAAGTTCAAGTTCAAGTTCAGGTTCAGGTTCAGGTTCAAGTTCAAGTTCAAGTTCAAGTTCAGGTTCAAGTTCAAGTTCAAGTTCAAGTTCAGGTTCAGGTTCAAGTTCAAGTTCAAGTTCAAGTTCAAGTTCAGCGGCCGTAACGGCGTTCGACCAATCAACGGCGACCCTCGCGCCTCAGTCGCCAATGGTGGCTAGCTCGGCACCTTCCCTCGATGGGACAACGATTGGAACAACCTCACCAGTCATGTCTGTGGTGTTAAACGTCACCGACCTCGACATCGCAATCGACACAGACGATCAAGTCCGTTTTGCCGTCAAAGCCTTAGCTCTGACCATTCATCGCGGTGAAACTTTTGCGTTAGTGGGCGAGTCGGGGTCGGGTAAAAGTATGACCGCGATGGCGTTGATGCGTTTGTTGCCAGAGGCCTTACGTGTGGTGGGCGGGCGAGTCGATCTTCAAGGCACAGATTTAACGCGTCTCTCTGAAGCGGCGATGCGTTCGGTGCGCGGCGCACGTGCGGGCATGATTTTTCAAGAGCCAGGCACAAGTTTGAATCCTGTGATGCGCATTGGCGAGCAAATCCTTGAACCCATCGAGCGGCACACTGCGTTACGCGGTGCACAAGCCCGCGCACGTGCTGTGCAGTGGTTAGGCCGCGTTGGTATCCCCGATCCAGAGGTTCGCATCGATGATTACCCCTTCCAGTTCTCTGGTGGGCAAAAACAGCGAATCATGATTGCGATTGCGCTGGCAGCTGAACCTGAGTTGTTGATCGCAGATGAACCGACGACTGCACTGGATGTGACAGTGCAGGCGCAAGTGTTGGCCTTACTGGCAGATATCCAAAAAGAAATGGGGATGGCGGTATTGCTGATTACGCACGATCTGGCGGTTGTGCGTCACGTGGCGGATACTGTTGCATTGATGCGCTATGGCGAGATCGTTGAAACGGCGCCTGCCGAGCAGTTTTTTGCCTCGCCTAAACATCCTTACGCACGTGAACTGTTTGACGCGATCCCCACGTTTGCCAAGCGTGGGCGGGCCCTGTCGGCGCAAGGGCAAGTGCGCGAGGGCCTTGGGCGCTCAGGATCTGATCTCGGTTTGGCGAGTGTGGCTCAATCAAGTATTTTGCAGGTGAAGGAAACTGAGGTGATGTCGAACGCTAAGTTGAGGTCCGAGCCTATCAGCGAAGCGACTGAGATCTTGCGCGTTGAACAACTGCAGGTGCACTACCCAATTCGTAAAGGGCTGTTGCGCAGAATCGTGGCCTACAACAAGGTGGTGCAAGGCGTCAGCTTCACGCTGCACGCCAACGAAACGCTAGCGCTAGTGGGCGGCTCGGGGTGCGGCAAGACAACCGTTGCCAAAGCCTTACTCAGGTTATTAGACGGGAGTGCTTCGATCAAAGGTTCTGCTGTCGTTGAGCACGCCAATATTTTGCAAGCCTCCGGTGCCACGCTCAAAGCCTTGCGTGGTCAAATTCAAATCGTGTTTCAAGATCCTTTTGCTTCGCTTGACCCACGCATGCGAGTGGGTGCCATTTTGCAAGAAGGGATCGCTGCGCTTCGCCCTGAGTGGTCGGTGGCTGAGCAGGCGCGCCGCATTGCTTATCTGCTTGAGCGCGTTGGCTTACCAGAGAACTCTGCGTTGCGGTATCCGCACGAATTTTCGGGTGGGCAGCGCCAACGTATTGCGATTGCACGCGCGCTCGCGGTTGAACCGAAGATTTTGATACTTGATGAGCCCACCTCAGCACTGGATGTCTCTGTGCAGGCCCAAATTCTTGATCTCTTGCAAGATCTGCAACGCGAAACCGGCATGGCATATTTGTTTATCACGCATAATTTTGGGGTGGTTGAATACTTTGCCGATCGTGTGGCGGTGATGGACGCAGGGCATATCGTTGAATTAGGTACAGCTGCGCAAGTGTTGCAGGTACCTTCTCATGCCGTGACCAAAGAACTGTTAGCAGCAGTGCCACGGCTTGAGTTTGTGGTCCCGGGGGGGCGCTGACAGCCCGCGCGCCTTGACCTCCTCCCCGTCCTCCTCCTGTCGGACGTCGCTTACGCGGAAAGAAACGGAGGTTTCGGCGGCGTCAATCCTGGAATAGGCTCGATCATTTCGGCGGACGCAGGTGACTGAGGGCAGCGTTGCGCCCTCCGGTATACTTCAAAGCTTGAAAAGCGGGTATTTAGCCCCACTTAAGGCTCATGGGACTCAAAGTTTTCGATCTTGAATGCGGTAATCGCCATCTTTTTGAGGGCTGGTTTAGCTCGCACGAAGATTACGATTCGCAGCAGGCGCGTGGCTTGATCACCTGTCCGCTCTGCCAAAACGACAAAATCGAAAAGCGCTTGTCGGCTCCTCGGATCAATGTCGGGCATTTTGACCAACCCCGCCTTGAATCAAACGCTTCTGCTGATGCCGCCGCGGCTGCGCAAGAAACCTCGCGCAGTTTGATCTCTGCCAATCCTGAAGCCGCCCAACTGATGCAAATGCAGGCCGCTGTCATGCAGCAGATGCGCGAGTTTGTGAGCAAAACTGAAAACGTCGGTGATCGCTTTGCTGACGAAGCACGTCGTATTCACGAAGGCGAGTCTGACGAGCGCCCAATTCGCGGCACAGCGACGCGTGAAGAACGCGAAGCGTTAGCCGAAGACGGCATTGCCGTCGTTGCCTTGCCAGATTTTCTGGATACTGATCGAATGCAGTGAGTCAAAACTGATGCACTGTCGCCCTGATTGCGGTGCCTGCTGTATCGCGCCCTCGATCAACAGCCCCATTCCAGGTATGCCGCAGGGCAAACCGGCGGGTGTACGTTGCGTGCAGCTCTTGCCAGACAATCGCTGTGCGATCTTCGGTCAACCCGAGCGCCCAGCCTTTTGCGGTGGTTTACAACCCTCAGCAGAGATGTGCGGACCTGATCGAGAGTACGCCATACGCTGGCTTGCTGATCTCGAATGGCAGACGCGGTAATCGGCGCCAGCTAAGAATCAAACCCCTAGCCACTTTGCCACGAAACAAATAAAAAAAGGCCTAACAGCGTTAGGCCTTTTTATGACTTAAGACGCGAACAACTTACATCACACGGCTACGGTATTCGCCAGTGCGTGTATCGATCTCGATCTTGTCGCCAATCGCGCAAAACAACGGCACGGGTAATTCATGACCGGTGTTGATTTTGGCGGGCTTCATGACTTTGCCTGACGTGTCACCACGTACTGCAGGCTCGGTGTACACGATTTCGCGCACGACCATGGTGGGCAGCTCGATCGAAATCGCGCGACCGTCATAAAACACGGCTTCAACAGGCATGCCTTCTTCAAGATAAAAGAGTGCGTCGCCCATGCTGTCGGCTTCGATTTCGTATTGATTGAACTCGCCATCCATAAACACATACATTGGGTCAGCAAAGTACGAGTAGGTGCACTCTTTGCGGTCGAGAGTGATGACGTCGTATTTTTCGTCAGCTTTTGAAACGGTTTCGCTACCGGTGCCCGTGAGCAAGTTTTTGAACTTAAGCTTCACGACTGAGGCGTTGCGACCCGACTTGCTGTACTCAGCGCGCTGCACGACGACGGCATCTTTGCCGACCATGACTACGTTGCCGACGCGCAACTCTTGAGCGGTTTTCATGACTTAAAGCTCCGGTAATTCGGTAAATGTTAAAAAAGCCCTCCATTCTAGCCTGCCTCGGCCTTTATTGCTCTGTTTTCATGGATTTCGCCAAGTTTGCAGTGGGTTACGTGCTACTTTCAAGTTTTGCTGAGTCTCGAGTGGAGGACTAAAGGCGAGGCTTGCGGCTGCTGCGACAAGCAGGTGACTTTGGTTGTGCGCTTAACTCCCGTAACAGTGGGCCTTAGTTTTGCATGCCCTCAATGGCGGGTATTGCTTCATCGCATTCTGATCGGTGAGGTGCGCTTCTTGTTACAGTCCACATCATGACCGAAATCAATATCCTTAAGGTTACCCATGAGTTTTTTTCAAACCTTTAAACAACGCGATGTCTTGCTGGTGACGCTCACGGCTGCGGGCATCATTATGATCATTAACGGCACGCGTCAAACCATGGGGCTGTTCGTCAGCCCCCTGAATACCACGACGGGGCTGGGGATCGTGAGTATTAGCCTGGCGATGGCCGTGGGCCAATTTGTGTGGGGGGCGGCACAACCGCTGGCCGGCATGATTGCAGACCGCCATGGCGCGCGACCTGTGCTGTTGGGCGGGCTGTGTTTGACAGTTGTGGGTACCGCGCTGATCCCCTTGATGGACTCAACCTGGGGGCTGATTTTTACCATTGGTTTAGTGTCGGCGATTGGTAACGGCGCTTGCAGCTTTTCTATTTTGATTGGGACCGTAGCCAAGCGGATCCCAGCAGAGGCGCGCGGCAACGCAGCGGGTTTAATTAATGCCGGCAGCTCAATGGGACAGTTTGTGTTTGCCCCGATCGCCACGCGCCTGATTCAATCGCTTGGCTGGATGAACGCGATGTGGTCGCTGGTGCTCTTCGCGTTACTTTCGTTGCCCTTGATCAATAAACTGACCAAAAATGTACCAGCACCTGCTGCGCCACAAGGCACCGATGCCGGGATGGGCGCGGCAGTCAAAGAGGCGTTCAAATCCCCAAGCTATCTGTTGCTGCATTTGGGTTTCTTTACCTGTGGGTTTCATATTGCCATGCTGGTGACGCACTTGCCTGGCGAGGTTGATCTTTGCGGCTTGCCTGCGTCTGTGGCGGGGTGGTCGCTAGGGATTATTGGGTTAGCGAATATCTTTGGCAGCATCTTTGTCGGCGCCCAAATCAATCGCTTCAAAAGTAAAAACATTTTGGCCGTGATGTATGGCTCGCGCGCGGTGTTGATTGCGCTGTATTTGATAGCGCCTAAAACTGAACTGACGTTTTATATTTTTGCGATTGGTTTAGGGGCAACCTGGCTGGCTACTGTGCCTCCAACGGCTTCAATCGTTGGCAAGTTGTTTGGTGTGCGCTATCTGTCAACACTGTTTGGCTTAACGCTCTTGTCGCATCAGATCGGGGCCTTTTTAGGTGCCTATGTGGGCGGCTTAGTGTTATTTTCTTTTGGCGACTATCAGTGGATGTGGTACGCCGACATTGCACTGTCTGCGATGGCGGCTTTGATTAACTTGCCGATCAAAGAGCCGGCGCCAGTGATGGCAACGGCGGCAGCCTGAGGATTTGTCTTCAAGGTACCCAAAGGCATGTCACATTTGGGCAAAAGCGGTTTGTTGTGCTGGTGATGGATGCCGCTGGGGTCTAAGACGGTATCTTTGACGCGCAAAAGTCATGCAGCGCTTGGGCGAAGTCGACCCCTTGTGCCAGCGTGTGACTCAACGCCAACGCGTGGTTTAACCACTGCGCGTAGGCTTGGGCGTTGATCGCGCGTGTAAAGCCGTTAGGTAAGTCGGCTGAGACAGTGTCGGCATTCCAGTTGCGCAGCAAGTCTTGAATATCAGCGGGTAGGCTAGACATCTTTAACCAAGCCTCGAGCTTGATCAGATGTGTACCCTCGGCTTGTGGATAAATCTGCCAAATAAGCGGTTTGCCCGCCCAGACCGCACGAACAATTGAATCTTCACCACGCACAAAATTCAGATCAGCCATCCATAAAAGTTGATCGTATTCTGGCTGTGAAACGAAAGGGATGCGTTCGATATGAACCTGTTGCAAAGGGCCGAGGCGTGCCGCGTTGAGCTCTGGGGCGACACCCTGGGGGATGAGCACAACCGAGGCGCGCGAATCTGCGCAAAGTGCCTCGAGCAGTTGCGTGACGGGTGCGTGTGGATAGCAAAACAAGGTCAACAAGCGCGCAGTCTGCGCGTGAACGCTTAGCGGTAGCGATACAGGGTGAGCCCCTCTTTGTGACGCTAGGGTGATTTGGTGCACGCTCGGCGGAGGTGATAATTCTTGAACTTCGCTTTGTCGTTTCGGCTGAATGTCGCTCTTGTTGCTCGACGCTGTTGACTGAGGCCGCCAGGCGGCAAGCGCTGCCGCAGAAACCCCCAAGCGTTCGAGCATCTGGCCTTGCCCATCATGATCCTTTTGCCAACTATCCCGGCGGGTGAGCAACTCATGCTCACGTAGTAGGCCACCGGTGTTCGCGTTAAAGCCCGGAAAAAAGAAATATGAAGACAACCCGTCGCCGCGCAGCGAGGGTAGACCGTGACAGCCTTCAACCCAGGTCTCTGCACTCAGATATTCAAGATTTAGCCAAAGCGCTGGACTTTGGTGCAACTGTGTAATGTAGGTGGCAGGCAAGTCGCATGAAAAACTACACAGCACGATTGGATAGGGGGTCAGATCGGGGGCAGGGTCGCCCCAATGAATGATCTCGATATGCTCGATCACTTGTTGCAAGGCATGCAAGTGAATGCGGGCTTCAAGCCGTTGAAAACTTTTTAAATCATCCACCCACAAGCGGATCGACCAGTTGTGCTCGCGTTGTAACTGACGTACTAGGCGCCAGGTCACGCCGATGTCGCCAAAGTTGTCGACGACTCGGCAAAAGACGTCGGCCTGCATGATCAGTGAAAGTGCGCGGGTGCCGTCTCGGCGTCTTCGGGTAGTTCGGCGTGCACCATTTCGCCCGAAGGATTGGGAAAATACGGCGCACCACAATCGTCGCAAAACTCAGGACTTAACATGTTAGAGAGGCGTCGAATGTCAGTAATGCCACACTCTTTTAGCAAGTTCGTGATTTCGTCGATGGTTTCGATCGGTGCTGGTTGCCCTTCAAGCAGGGGTTCGTCTTCTTCGCGACCGTACAGCGGCCACAGGCAACCGTAGATGACTTCAGTTTGATTTTTTTGTGTAAAACCAATTCGGTATTCTTCGACGGTGCGCTCGCCACAACCAACGATCACGGCGCGCAGTTGACTGGCTTCGAGCTGCAACGCACCTTCGAGCCAAACGACTGCAGACTTGACCGAGAGCGGGCGAATCTGACGATCGGCTTCGCGATTGCTGACGTAATAGGCATCTGGGACTAAGATTTCAAAGCCACAACCCGCTAACAGGTTTGCAAAAATTGGTTGGGTATCTTCGACCCATTTTTCTAGACACGCTTCACGCCCGTCCCCGAGTTCGCTGGGCGTTTCTTGCCAACGAAATATGGGTTTTCCTTCGGGCACGGCCACACCAATCGCAACATAGCGGGTATCTGCCAGCATGTTGAACGAGTCGGGTTCGTGATTGAGCTTGGGCGGGCCACTGGGCAAATCTAGTGCAGTGGCGCCAAGTTTGTGCAGCCAGTCGTAGGTTTCGCAAAGCGTGCGTGGCATTTGATCTAGGCTAATCAACTGCGGCATCATCGCGATTTGCGCGCCAGTTGCCAAGACATGTGTTTGTAAATGACCTGCCAGTGTGACGACGATGCTGTCGCTTAGAGCGACTGCCGGAATACTATAGCGTGTCCAGGCAACTAAAGGCGCAATGACTAATAACACGTCAAAACGCTTGCCATCTTTTTCAAGCACGCACGATTCAGAATGGGTTTCGGCTTGTTCGATCAGGACTTCATAGCCGCCTAGGTGAGTGGTCGAGAGGCGATCGAGCGCAGCATCGAGCGTGGCGTCGTTGCCCGTGCGCATCAGTTTGTTTAAAGTATTTGCCAGTTCGGTTTCCCAGAACCGGTCTTCAACGCGGCTGCCTGAGTTGTGCAACGCGAGTGACAGGGTAACCAAGCGCGCTGAGTCGCGGTTGAGTCGTTTAGGAGAAGAGGAAGCGCGAGCACGAGCCATAGAAATGTCAGAAACCAAAAAAGCTGCAATAAAGGGCTCTAGTGTAACGAACTATCTAAACGAATCGTGGTTTGGTTTTTTATTGACATCCTCCCCGCCCTCAGTCGATGACTGCCGCTTGCGCGCAAAGGACGGGGATTCCTACGGTGCTCAGGCAAACGCTGCCTGAGTCACTTCGGTGGGTTCCTGCTTCACTGAGCGGTCTGACTACACCGACTCTCCACGGGCTA